>NZ_BAAGYK010000035.1:0-154676 GCF_054779355.1 Azotobacter armeniacus | reverse complement strand
GGCCGAGAATGGCCTGCTGACGCCAGGGGCCGGGATCGCCGGCTGCCTCTGCGCGCATCCAGCCGGTCTTGCGTGGCTCGTTGCCCAGCAGGCCATCGAGGAACAAGCCGGCAGAGGCCGCCACCCGCTCCTGGGTAAACAGAGGGCGCATACGCGCCTTGACTTCGCGCAGCGATGAAGCCCACAGCTCCAGGGTTGTCTCGATCGATGCAGTTGTCATCCGGTTTCTCCCAGGCAAGGGAATACATCAAGCAAGGCAGATGAAGGCTAAATATGCAACTGTAGTGCTAGCTGAGGGCGGCGATCAGCTCTGCCTTGCGCATCCGCGAGCGGCCCCGCACGCCCTGTTCGGCAGCAAGCGCGAGCAGAGCTGCACGGGGCATCGCGCTCAGCGAGGTGCTGCCGGCCTGCTGTCGGGCACTGGCGGAGCCGCGGTTGGGCGACTGCCCGCGACGACTGGCCGCAGCCCGGCGCGCGGAGTCCTTGCGGTCGGCGCGCTTGGCGGTTTCGCTCTTCTGACGGCCGGAGCCGCTTTTCTCGCCGCCGCCGGACTGCTTGTTTACCGTGGCCCAGGCGCGGGCTTCCGCCTCCTCTTCTGGAACACCGCGCGCCTCGTAGCTTTCTTCGATATGTTCGGCCTTGCGCTTCTGCTTTTCGGTGTAGCTGGACTTGTCACCCCGGGGCATGACGGTTCTCCTGTGACGATGGGTTACATGAAGTTTCGACTGGCCTATTGCTCAAAGTTTCATCAGTTGTCAGGGTGGCGACCGGCGATCTGCAACCGGGTTAGTCTTGGCGGGTGACTGGCAGTGACCGAGAGGAGGATCCATGGGCGAAGGGTGCAGGACCCGCTACCCCATAGTGCTGGTGCATGGCCTGCTCGGCTTCGTGCGCCTGCCCGGCCATTCCTACTGGAATGGCATCGATGTGGCGTTGCGCCGCGAGGGAGTGACGGTTTATCCAGTGCGGCTGTCTGGCGTGCATGATAACGAGGCGCTGGGTGCCCAGCTGCTCGAGCGCATTCCGGCGATCCTCGCTGCCAGCGGTGCGCCCAGGGTCAATCTGCTCGGCCACAGCCAGGGCGGGCTGAGCGCCCGCTATGCGGCGGCGTTGCGCCCAGAGTGGGTGGCTTCGGTGACCACAGTCGCCACCCCCAACCACGGCTCCGAGGTGGCCGATCGGCTGCGCGGCCAGCTGCCGCCCAGCGGCCGGTGTGAGCGCCTGTTGGCGCGGGGCTTCGAAGGGCTGGCACGGCTGATGGAGCGGCTCGAGTGCGCCGAGCCGGGGCTGTGCCTGCCCCTCGATGGATCGGCCTCGCTGCTGGCGCTGACCAGCGAAGGCATGGCTGGTTTCAACGCTCGCTACCCGCAGGGTTTGCCCAGGCACTGGGGAGGCGAGGGTGCCGAGGAGGTCGACGGGGTGCGCTACTACTCCTGGAGCGGCACCCTGCAGACCCGGGGCGACGCCGTTATGAACTTCGAACCCAGGCATGTCCTGTGCCGGCAGCTGGCCCGCTGTTTCGTCCGCGAGGCCGGGCAGAACGACGGTCTGGTGGGGCGCTTCAGCTCACACCTCGGGCGGGTGATCCGCTCCGACTACCCCTTCGATCATCTGGACATCATCAACCGCTGCTGGGGACGCCGGGAGGGGGAGGCCAAGCCGGTCGGCGTATACCTAGAACACCTATCGCGACTGGCCGAGGCCGGGCTCTAGCTAGTGCAGCTCCAGCGTACGTCCGTCGAGGATGAGGCGCTCGGCGCGCATTTCTGCGGTGCCATCCTTGCGCGGATAACCGACCAGGATCACCGGTCTTCCCGGTCGCAGATCATTCTTGATCACGCCGAGCGACAGCAGGCGCGAGGAGGGACCCAGCACCACATTCCACTCCTCGCCTCGATAGTCGACCCGTACCTCGGCCTGAAGGCTGCGATACAGCACCTGTTTCAGGGGGGCCTCGATGGTCAGTCTCTGTCCCGTGTCATAGGAATCCCAACGCTGGTTCGCCAATCCCATGGAGGCGCCGAACAGCAAGGCAGCACCGAGCAGCAGGGCAAGTAGGGAGACCAGCAGGAGGCGTTTCTTGTACATGATGCGCACCCCGGTTCGAAGCATCGGTGACCCCAAAACCATAGGCCAGAATCCTTCGGCCGGTATCTGGTCCGACCAAGCGCGCAGGTCGGGAGCCGATGGGGCGGGCCCGCGTGAAGTCCGAGGTCCGTTCCGCTGCCCAGCGCGTATCAGCCGTAGCGCCGCCGCGCCTCGATGGCCAGGCCGCTGCCAATACTGCCGAAGCGGTCGCCTTCCACCTGGCGGGCGTTCGGCAGCAGCCCGGCAACGCTTTGGCGCAGCGCCGGCACGCCGCTGGAGCCGCCGGTGAAGAACAGCGTGTCGATCCGCTCCCGGCCCACCCCGGCACCGGCCAGCAGGCTTTCCAGGCTGGTACGGACCCGCTCCAGCAGCGGCTCGATGGCCCGCTCGAAGAGCGCGCGGTCTAGTTCGGCGGCCAGCTCCGCCTCGATGCGCGCCAGATCGATGCGGTGTTGTTCGCTTTCGCCAAGGGCTATCTTGCCATCCTCCACCTGCATCGCCAGCCAATGTCCGGCGCGTTGCTCGATCAGTCGGAGCAGCCGGTCGACGCCGGTGGGGTCGAGGATGTCGTAGCGCATACTTGCCAACGCCCGCTGCGAGGCCTGGGCGTAGACGGCGTTGATGGTATGCCAGGTGGCCAGATTGAGGTGCACGCTGGTCGGCATCGGGGCGTCGCTTTTCATCCGGCTGCCGTAGCCGAACAGCGGCATCACCCCCTGCAGGCTGAGCTGGCGGTCGAAGTCGGTGCCGCCGATGTGCACGCCGCCGGTGGCGAGGATATCGTTCTGCCGCTCGGGCAGGGCGCGGCGCTCCGGCGCCAGGCGCACCAGGGAGAAGTCGGAGGTGCCTCCGCCGATATCGACGATCAGCACCAACTCCTCGCGGGCGATGACCGACTCGTAGTCGAAGGCCGCGGCGATGGGCTCATACTGGAATGAAACCTCCTTCAGGCCGAGGCCTTTCGCCACCTCGATCAGAGTGTCCGCGGCCTCCCGATCGGCCTGTGGGTCCTCGTCGACGAAGAACACCGGGCGGCCCAGCACCGCCTCCTCGAAGGGGCGCCCGGCCACCGTCTCGGCGCGCTGCTTCAGCTCGCCGAGGAACAGCTTGAGGATCTCCTTGAACGGCAGCGCGCTGCCGAGCACAGTGGTTTCGCTTTTCAGTAGCTTGGAGCCCAGCAGGCTCTTCAGCGAACGCATCAGGCGCCCCTCGTAGCCTTCCAGGTATTCGTGCAGGGCCTGTCGGCCGAACACCGGGCGGCGCTCCTCGAAGTTGAAGAACAGCACCGAGGGCAGGGTGATCCGGCCGTCCTCGAGAGGGATCAGCGTCTCCCTGCCGGGACGCTGCCAACCGACGGTGGAGTTGGAGGTGCCGAAGTCGATGCCGCAGGCGCGGGCGGGCAGGGCGGTGGTCATGGCGCGGGCTCGGGCGGAAAGGGGGCGCGCATTCTAGCAGGCCGCCCGGCGTCTGCACCCGCCTGCCGACGCCGGTCAAGGATGGAGTGCGTGGCGGTACATTTCCTTGCGCTCGACCCAGTGTTCGATCAGGGCGCGCAGCTGGGACAGCTCCACCGGCTTGGCCAGGTGGCCGTCCATGCCTACCCGCAGGGCATGCTCGCGGTGCTCGCTGAGGATATGCGCGGTGAGCGCGACGATCGGCGTGTGCGGGCGAAGCTCGCGGGCCTCCCAGGCGCGTAGCTGTTCGGTGGCGGCAAAGCCATCGAGCACCGGCATCTCGCAGTCCATCAGCACCAGGTCGTACTGCTTGGCCTTCATCGCCTGCAGGGCCTCCTCGCCGTTGCTGGCGGTGTCCGGCTGCAGGTTGAGCTTGCGCAGCATGCCGCGGATAACCTTGGTGGAAATGCTGTTGTCCTCGGCGACCAGGATGCGGAAGTCGCCCGGCACTTCCAGGGCCGCGTTCTCTGCCAGGCCGGTGGCCGGCGGACGAGCGTCGCGACGCTTGCCGAGTTCGTCGGCGAGGGTGGTCTTCAGCGTGTAGCCGGCCACCGGCTTGGCCAGACTGCAGGTGATGCCGGCATTGCGTGCATAGACCCGCCCCGGCGCATCGCTGAGACCGGTCAGCATGATCAGCAGGATGTCGTGATTCAGACCGGGGTCTTCCTTGATCCGTTGTGCCAGCTGCAGACCGCTCATGCCGGGCATGTTCTGGTCGAGCAGCGCCGCGTCGAAGTATTCCCCCAGATGGGCCTTGGTGCGCAGCAGGGCCAGGGCTTCCTTGCCGGAGGAAGCCGCGCTGACCTTCATGCCCCAGGCGCTGCACTGCTGCAGCAGTACCTTGCGGCAGGTGTCGTTGTCATCCACCACCAGCAAGCGGGCATCCTGCAGCGGGCCGTCCAGGTCGGCGACCGGGCGCTTCAGGCAGGCGGGATCGAGCGGCAGCGACATCCAGATCGTGCTGCCCGTGTCGGGGCCGATGTCGATGCCGTAACGCCCCTGCATCAACAGGACCAGCTGGCGGGCGATGATCAGGCCCAGACTGCCGTCGAGCTGCGCTGCGGAGAGCAGATCGTGGCTCTGTAATTCGCTGTGGAGCAGGGCTTCGCGGCGACTCTTCGACATGGGTTGGCCGCTGTCCTGCACGGCGATGTGCAGGCGCGGCTGCGGACCCTCGGTTTCCAGGGATACCTTGAGGAGGATTTCCCCTTCGTCGGTCTGCCGGAAGGCGTTATCGATCAGGGTCAGCAGGATCTGGCGCAGACGCGTCGGATCGCCGTTGGCCACCCGTGGCACCTGCGGCTGGACGAAGTTGATCAGCTCGACTCGGCGCCTTTCCGCCTTGGCGCGGAAAATGCCCAGGCAATCGTCGATCAGGCCGTTGAGATCGAATTGCACATCGTCCAGCTCGATTTGTCCGGATTCCAGGCGGGAAATGTCGAGGATGTCGTTGATCAGGCTGAGCAACTCGTTGCCCGAGCTGTTGATCGTCTGCACGTAGTCGTACTGCTTGGCGGTCAGCGGCGTGCCGAGCAGCAGTTCGGTCATGCCCAGAACGCCGTTCATCGGGGTGCGGATCTCGTGGCTGAGCTTGGCCAGGAATTCGCTCTTGGCGCGCAGTTCCGCACTGCTCGCCGCCTCGCTGGTGCGCCAGGCCGCACGGTCCGTCTCGATTTTACGCTGCCGCTCGGCAAGGGCGAAGCCGAGCACCAGGCCGCTGGCGGCGCTAAGGGCGAAGAGCACGAAGACCTGCCAGCAGGGGCCGAACTGGCCAAAGTCCAGCAGCATCGACAGATAGGCGCTGAAGCCCAGGTGGAAGAGCAGCATCCCGACCAGCACCAGGCGTGCCGGGCGATAGCCACGCAGCCAGTGATAGAGCGCGCAGCCCGTCGCGGTCAGGCTGGCGAGCAGGATCAGCCCGCTGCGCAGCCCGCCGTGGGGGGACGGGCCGTCCAGCACGGCGGCCAGCGCCAGCACGGCGATCTCGCCGCGCAGCAGCCAGTCGAGCAGGCGCGGGCGCTCCACCTGGTCGAAGAAGCTGCAGGTGAACTGCAGCAGGAAGAGGAAGCTGAGGAGGGCGGCGATGTCCGCTACCGCTATCTGGTACTGCCCTAGCTGCGGCAACCAGGCACTGAGCAGGCCGAAATGCGCGATGGCACTGAGCAGGAGCGCGCTCTGCATGGCCGCCAGCCAGAGATTGCAGAGCGCCTTGTTGTAGCCGAAGCGGATCAGATTGTAGAGCATTCCCAGGAACAGGGCGCTGAGCAGTGCGCCCAGGGTGTAGGCCAGCTTGTTCTTGTCCTGCAGGCCGGTCGTATCGATGTAGTCGAACCAAGCCGGCGCGGCTTGCCGGGGGGCTAGCCGCAGCCAGGCCTCGCGCGGCGCCTGATCCGCTGGCAGGGGGAACAGGTGGGCCTGGCCGGGGGGGGCCAGGCCGCCCAAGAGCATCGCCCCGGTTTCGATCCTGTGCTCCTGCACGCCCCTGTTGGTCAGGAAGAAGTCGACCCGGTCCACCCGCGGGGCGAATACCCAGATCCAGCGGGGATCGTCGTGGCCGGAGATGGGCACATGCAGCCAGGCAGCCTGGTTGGCCGGCAAGGTGAGGGAGTGGTGCTTGAACGGGGTGAAGCGGTCGCGGCGTGCGATGATATCCTTCAGCGTCAGGCTGGCCGATTCGTCGAGGAGGATCCGCCAGTCGCCGTTCGGCATTGCCTGGCCGGCCTGAAAGGGGGGATCGCCCGAGCGCAGCAGACTGCCCGCGAGGGTCGGCAACGCCGCGAGCACGACCAGCAGCAGACTGACAATGAGCGTTGTGGCATTCCAAGGCCGGCGCACGACGAAGTCCCTTCCTGAGTAAGTGGCCAAATTATAACCAATGGCCTGAAGTAAAGTAACGAGCAAAAGGCTATCCTTTAATAGCCTTTTTTTGTTCTTTCAGGCGTTTTCTCGATGATTATTCCAGGCTTTCAGCCTTCCCGGGCAATCGCACGGTAGCCGATATCCTTGCGGTAGAAGCAGCCACTCCAACTGATCTGCGCTGCTAAGGTGTAAGCGCCCTGCTGGGCCTCGGACACGCTCTTGCCGAGGGCGGTGGCGCATAGCACACGGCCACCAGTGGTGACCACCTGACCGTCCTTGACCGCGGTGCCAGCGTGGAACACCTTGCCGGGCAGCTGTGCGGCGGCGTCCAGGCCGGAGATCACGGCGCCCTTGGCATAGTCGCCCGGGTAGCCACCCGCAGCCAGCACCACGCCCAGGCTCGGCCGCGGGTCCCACTGTGCCTTGACCTTGTCCAGCGCCTTGGCCAGAGCGGTCTCGATCAGCAGCACCAGGGACGACTGCAGGCGCAGCATCACCGGCTGGGTTTCCGGGTCGCCGAAGCGGCAATTGAACTCGATGACCTTGGGTGCG
Organism: Azotobacter armeniacus; assembly: GCF_054779355.1. Classification (NCBI taxonomy): domain Bacteria; kingdom Pseudomonadati; phylum Pseudomonadota; class Gammaproteobacteria; order Pseudomonadales; family Pseudomonadaceae; genus Azotobacter; species Azotobacter armeniacus. The sequence goes on along the minus strand of NZ_BAAGYK010000035.1, from coordinate 147,723 downwards.
CCCGACGCGTCGATCATCAGGCCGGCATACAGGAAGCCGGTGTAAACGTTGCCCTCGGCGGCCATGCCGCGCACGGTCGGCCAGATCACCTCGTCCATCACCCGCTGGTGTACTTCGGCGGTGACTACCGGGGCGGGGGAGTAGGCGCCCATGCCGCCGGTGTTGGGGCCGCTGTCGCCGTCACCGACCCGCTTGTGATCCTGGCTGGTGGCCATCGGCAGCACGTGCTCGCCGTCGACCATGACGATGAAGCTGGCTTCCTCACCGTCGAGAAACTCCTCGATCACCACGCGCGCGCCGGCGTCGCCGAAGGCGTTGCCCGACAGCATGTCGCGCACCGCGTCCTCGGCTTCTTCCAGGGTCATGGCGACGATCACGCCCTTGCCGGCGGCCAGGCCGTCGGCCTTGACCACGATGGGTGCGCCCTTCTCGCGCAGGTAGGCGAGTGCCGGCTCGACTTCGGTGAAGTTCTGGTAGGCGGCGGTGGGGATGGCGTGGCGGGCCAGGAAGTCCTTGGTGAAGGCCTTGGAGCCTTCCAGCTGGGCGGCGGCGGCGGTCGGGCCGAAGCAGTCCAGGCCGCGGGCGCGGAACAGGTCGACCACGCCATTCACCAGCGGCGCTTCCGGGCCGACGATGGTCAGCTGCACATTCTTCTCGGCGAAGTCGGCCAACTGTTCGATGGCCAGCACCTCGATGGCGACATTCTCGCACTTGGCCTCGAGGGCGGTGCCGGCGTTGCCCGGGGCGACGAAGACCTTCTCGACGCGCGGGTCCTGCGCCACCTTCCAGGCCAGGGCATGCTCGCGGCCGCCGCTGCCGATGATCAGTACGTTCATATCTGTCTCCTAGGAGGGGAGGCATGGGCCTTGGCCCATTTGGTGGACAACGCGGTTGTCCACCCTGCGAATTAGAGGCGGGTGTAGGGCGGACAACCGCAGTTGTCCGCCATTACAGATCAACGAATCAATGGCGGAAGTGGCGCATGCTGGTGAACACCATCGCCATGCCGGCCTCGTCGGCCGCGGCGATCACCTCGTTGTCGCGCATCGAGCCACCCGGCTGGATCACCGCGCTGATGCCGGCCTTGGCCGCGTTGTCGATGCCGTCGCGGAACGGGAAGAAGGCGTCGGAAGCCATCACCGCGCCCGCGACCGACAGGCCGGCGTGCTCGGCCTTGATCGCGGCGATCCGCGCGGAGTTGACGCGGCTCATCTGGCCGGCACCGACGCCGATGGTCTGGCGGTTCTTCGCGTAGACGATGGCGTTGGACTTGACGAACTTGGCCACCTTCCAGGCGAAGATCAGGTCGTGGATTTCCTGCTCGCTCGGCGCGCGTTGGGTCACCACCTTGAGATCGGCCTCGGTGATCATGCCGATGTCGCGGCTCTGCACCAGCAGGCCGCCGTTGACGCGTTTGTAGTCCAGTCCGGCAATGCGCTCGGTCGGCCACTGGCCGCACTCGAGCAGGCGTACGTTGGCCTTGGCGGCGACCACTTCACGGGCCTCGGCGGACACGCTGGGAGCGATGATCACTTCGACGAACTGGCGCTCGACGATGGCCTTGGCAGTCTCGCCATCCAACTCGCGGTTGAAGGCGATGATGCCGCCAAACGCCGATTCGCTGTCGGTAGCATAGGCCAGGTCGTAGGCCTTGCGGATGCCGCCCTCGCTCTCCGGTACCACGGCCACGCCGCACGGGTTGGCGTGCTTGACGATGACGCAGGCCGGCTTGACGAAGCTCTTCACGCATTCCAGTGCGGCGTCGGTGTCGGCCACGTTGTTGTAGGACAGATCCTTGCCCTGCAGCTGCCTGGCGGTGGCGACGCTGGCCTCGGCCGGGCTGGCTTCGACGTAGAAGGCCGCATTCTGGTGCGGGTTCTCGCCGTAGCGCATGTCCTGAGCCTTGATGAACTGGCTGTTGAAGGTGCGCGGGAATTCGGCGCGGCCTTCGGTGGACAGGGTCTCGGCCGACTGGTCGACAGTGCCCAGGTAGTTGGCGATCATCCCGTCGTAGGCGGTGGTGTGCTCGAAGGCCTTGAGCGCCAGGTCGAAGCGCTGGGCGTAGGTCAGGCCGCCGCTTTTCAGGGATTCGATGATGCCTGCGTAGTCGGAGGCGTTGACCACGATGGCCACGTCCTTGTGGTTCTTCGCTGCCGAACGGACCATGGTCGGGCCGCCGATGTCGATATTCTCGATGGCATCCGGCAGGGTGCAGCCGGGCTTGGCCACGGTGGTGGCGAAGGGGTAGAGGTTGACCGCGACCAGGTCGATCGGGGCGATGCCGTGTTCGGCCATCACTGCGCCGTCCCTGTCGCGACGGCCGAGGATGCCGCCATGGATTTTCGGGTGCAGGGTCTTCACCCGACCGTCCATCATTTCCGGAAAGCCGGTGTAGTCGGCCACTTCCACGGCGTTGACACCGCTGTCGCGCAGCAGCTTGAAGGTGCCGCCGGTGGAGAGGATCTCGACGCCGAGGGCGGCGAGTTCGCGGGCGAAGTCGACGATGCCGGTCTTGTCGGACACGCTGATCAGGGCGCGGCGAACGGGAAGGCGGGTGGTCTGGTCGGTCATCTCGGATTCCATCAGGACAGGATTGAATGGAAACGGGAGCGGCTCGGCCGCTCCCGTTTCAGACGGATAGGGTTACAGCAGGTCGTACTGCTTGAGCTTCTTGCGCAGGGTGCCGCGGTTCAGGCCGAGCAGCTCGGAGGCCTTGGTCTGGTTGCCCTTGACGTACTGCATCACGGTTTCCAGCAGGGGGGCCTCCACTTCGGAGAGCACCAGGTTGTAGACGTCCGTGACGGCAGCCCCCTCGAGATGGGCGAAGTAGTTGCGCAGCGCCTTCTCCACGCTGTCGCGCAGCGTCTGTCCCGCCTCGCTCGGCGTGTTCAGGTGTTTTTTCAGATTGGCGTTGTCGCTCACGGGTGTCGTTCCACTCTCTAAAGTCTTGGTCATCGTCGTCATACGGCCACCCCATCTCCGTCTTCGTGGCGTTCGGCGAAGAATCGTCGAACGTGGGCGCTCTGCGCGTCCGTGGTATCCAAGCGGTTGAACTGGGCTCTAAACTCCCCCGCCCCCGGCAGGGTTGCCAGATACCAGCCGACGTGTTTGCGGGCAATGCGAACGCCCAATTCATCCCCGTAGAAGCGGTGCAGTGCGGCCAGGTGCTCCAGCAGAACGGGTTCTACTTCCGCCGCCGTCGCTGCCGGCAGGCACTCGCCAGTTTGCAGGTAGTGCTCGATCTCGCGGAAGATCCATGGCCGTCCCTGGGCCGCGCGGCCAATCAGCAGGCCGTCGGCGCCGGTGGCGTCGAGCACCTGGCGGGCCTTCTCCGGCGAGTCGATGTCGCCATTGGCGAACACCGGAATCGATACTGCCTGCTTGATCGCGGCGATGGTGTCGTACTCTGCCTCGCCGCTGTACAGGTCGGCGCGGGTCCGCCCATGAACCGCGAGGGCGGCGATGCCGACCTGTTCAGCGAGCCGGGCCACGCTGACCCCGTTGCGATTCGCCCGATCCCAGCCGGTGCGGATCTTCAGGGTCACTGGCACGTCGACGGCGGCAACCACCGCATGGAGGATCTCGGCGACCAGCGACTCGTTTTTCATCAGCGCCGATCCGGCGGCCTTGCTGCAGACCTTCTTCGCCGGGCAGCCCATGTTGATGTCGATGATCTGCGCGCCCAGTTCGACATTGCGCCGGGCCGCCTCGGCGAGCATTTGCGGGTCGCCGCCGGCGATCTGCACCGAGCGCGGCTCTAGCTCGTCCCCGTGCGGTAGGCGCAGGCGGGACTTGCGGCTGTTCCACAGGCGAACGTCGCTGGTGAGCATTTCCGATACCGTCATGCCGGCGCCGAGTCGGCGGCACAGGGCACGAAACGGCCGATCGGTGACGCCGGCCATGGGCGCCAGGATCAGTCGGTTGGGCAAAGTGTAGGGGCCGATACGTACCGCCGACATAGGTCTTCCCTGCTGGAGGCTGGTTTCAGGCCGAACGGGGACCGCAAAAAAAGGGTGGGCATGATACCTGCTCTCCATGAATGGATAAAGGTTGTCCTGCACAAAATATGAACAGCAGGCAGGCGCCCGCAACCGGCGGGCAGCCCGATGGCAGCCCTCCAAGCAAGGAGCGTCACTCCGGAGAGTGGAAGCTTAGGCTGTAATTCACCGCCTGTGTGCCGGGGTCGAGAATCTCCAGCGAGATGTGGATCGGCGTCTGCGGCGGCATTTCCTGCTGCCCGGCCAGTTCACCGCTCAGATACTCGTTAGGCTTGAAGCGCCGGCTGGCGACGGGCTGGCCGTTGATATCGGCGAAGCGCAGTTCGAGCAGCGGGAAGGGTTGGGCGAAGGTGGCGCGGTTGTAGATGATCGCGTCCACTACCAGGGCTCCGGCGAATTCGGGGTGGTTGCGCACCACCAGGTTGCTGCTCTTGATCTGGTCGATATCGACCAGCGGCGGCAGGCTGCAGCCGAGGTAGGGGCACAGTCGCTCGAACCAGGGCCGGTAGCGGTCCTGACGGACCAGCTCGTCATAGTGGAACCAGACGTACTGGCCGGCCAGCGCGGTGAGCGCGAGCAGGTTCAGGAGGAGCCAGCCCAGGCGGCGGCCCCAGGACTGGCGTGGTTTCCGCCAGTCGAGGCGGAGGGGTTCGTCGGCCAGTTCGAGCAGTCCTCCCTCGGGGCGCTCCGGCTCGTTGCGCTGCAGCGGGCTGGCGGGCGAAGGTCGGCGCGGCTCCACTCTGGCGGCGGGCGCTTCCCGGGGGGCGGGGGGCGGGGGGCGGAGCGGCTCACTGCCCTCGACGGGTGGTTTCAGGGTCAGTGTCGGCTCGGGGCGCTCGCCCTCGCCGCTCGGCGTGACGAGCAGACTGCCGGTCGGCGGCAGCGGTTCGACGGGCCCCTGGCGCGGTCGGGCGCCGGAGCGTGGCGCCGGAGATTCGGCGTCGGCGCTCTGCAGGCGCGCCATCAGCTGGCGCTCCTGGCTTTCCAGCTTGGCCAGCTCCTCGTCCAGGTCAAGGGTATCCAGGTCAAGATCGCCCAGATCGAGTTCGTCATGGTCCCAGTGGGACGCGGGCTCCGCTGCCCGGGGGGTACCGGTCGGTGCTTCGGCAGCTGCGGACTGGGGCGGGGCCGGTCGCTCGATGAGGTGTCTGGCGGCGTTGAACACCTGCAGGCAGGCGCCGCAGCGCACCGCGCCGCGGGCAGCATCGAGCTGCGCACGGTTGATGCGAAAGCGGGTCTGGCAGTATGGGCACTGGGTGGCGAAGGTATCTGTCATGCGGCGAACCGGCAGTCGGCGGTCTGGACTGAACGGGACGCTAGTCTAGCGCAGCCGTTGGCCCCGGGGGCAGGGAATCAGTGACGCACACCGCTAATTCGCACCCAGCCGTCCTGCTCCGCGGTAGGGGCGAGAGCGAAGGCGCCGGTATAGGCGGCGCGCACCTCCTCAGCCTGTTCGGCGAGGATGCCGGACAGCGCCAGGCGGCCACCCGGCCTGACCAGCGCGCCGATCTGCGGTGCCAGCTGTACCAGCGGACCGGCAAGGATGTTGGCTACCACCACGTCAGCCGGCTGTGGTGGCAGGTCTATCGGCAGGTAGAGCGGAAAGCGCGCCGGGTCGATGCCGTTGCGCGTGGCGTTGTCGCGCGAGGCCTCCAGCGCCTGCGGGTCGATGTCGGTGCCGACCACCCGTTCGGCGCCGAGCAGCAGAGCGGCGATGGCGAGGATGCCCGAGCCGCAGCCGAAGTCCAGCACGCTGCAGCCGGCGAGGTCCTGGCCGTCCAGCCATTCCAGGCACAGTGCGGTAGTCGGGTGGGTGCCGGTACCGAAGGCCAGGCCCGGGTCGAGCAGCAGGTTGACCGCCTCGGGCTCCGGCGCCTGGTGCCAGCTCGGCACGATCCACAGACGACGGCCGAAGCGCATCGGCTGGAAGTTGTCCATCCAGCTGCGCTCCCAGTCCTGGTCCTCGATGTGCTCGACCTGCTGCTCGGGCAGCTCGCCGCCGCGCAGCAGGCGGAGGTGGGCGAGCAGGGCGTCGGCGTCGGTGTCGGCCTCGAACAGGGCTAGCAGGTGGGTGTGCGACCAGAGCGGGGTGGTGCCGAGGTCCGGTTCGAAGATCGGCTGGTCCTCGGCGTCCATGAAGGTTACCGAGACCGCACCCAGCTCCAGCAGCTGGTCTTCCAGCGCGCCAGCCTGGTCGGGGGTGATGGCGAGACGGATTTGCAGCCAGGGCATGGGGAAGACCTCTTGAAGGATGCGACGAGCGCGGATACGGATGGCGGGCAAGCTTACTGGAGGGGTGGGTTGGCTGCCAGCTGGCACCTGGGAGAAAGGCGGAGAAACGACGGGGGCCGCCCGAAGGGGCCCCCGTCATGCAGCGCTGACGTGCTGCTCAGTGCTTGTCCAGACCCAGTTTCTTTTCCAGGTAATGGATGTTCACGCCGCCCTTGCAGAAGCCCGCATCGCGGGTGAGGTCACGGTGCAGCGGCACGTTGGTCTTGATGCCGTCGACGACGATCTCGTCCAGGGCATTGCGCATGCGCACCATGGCTTCGTCGCGATCCTTGCCGTAGGCGATCAGCTTGCCGATCAGCGAGTCGTAGTTCGGCGGTACCGCATAGCCGCTGTAGAGGTGCGAGTCGACGCGGATGCCGTTGCCGCCCGGGGCGTGGAAGTGCTTGACCTTGCCTGGACTGGGCATGAAGGTCGCCGGGTCTTCGGCGTTGATTCGGCACTCCAGCGCATGGCCGCGGATCACCACGTCCTCCTGGCGGATCGACAGCGGCTCGCCGCCAGCGATGCGCAGCATCTCCTTGACGATGTCGATGCCGGTGACCATCTCGGTGACCGGGTGCTCCACCTGCACGCGGGTGTTCATCTCGATGAAGTAGAAGCGGCCGTCCTCGTAGAGGAACTCGAAGGTGCCGGCGCCGCGGTAGCCGATCTCGATGCAGGCCCGCACGCAGCGGTCCAGCACTTCGGCACGGGCCTGCGGGTCGATGCCCGGCGCCGGGGCCTCCTCCAGGACCTTCTGGTGGCGGCGCTGCAGCGAGCAGTCGCGGTCGCCCAAGTGGATGGCGTTTCCCTTGCCGTCGGACAGCACCTGCACCTCCACGTGGCGCGGGTTTTCCAGGAACTTCTCCAAGTAGACCATACCATTGCCGAAGGCTGCCTCGGCTTCGGTGCGGGTCAGCCGCGCCGACTTGATCAGATCCTCTTCCTTGCGCACCACGCGCATACCGCGCCCGCCGCCGCCACCTGCGGCCTTGATGATCACCGGGTAGCCGACCTCGCGGGCGATCGCCAGGGCGACCTCCTCGTCTTCCGGCAGTGGGCCGTCGGAGCCGGGCACGGTGGGCACGCCAGCCTGCTTCATGGCGTTCTTGGCGGAAACCTTGTCGCCCATCAGGCGGATCACCTCGGCGGTCGGGCCGATGAAGGCGAAGCCGGATTTCTCCACCTGCTCGGCGAAGTCGGCATTCTCGGCGAGGAAGCCGTAGCCCGGGTGGATCCCGTTCGCGCCAGTGACCTCGGCGGCGGCGATGATGGCCGGAATGTGCAGGTAGGATTTTGTCGCCGGGGCTGGACCGATGCACACGGTCTCATCGGCAAGGCCCAGGTGCATCAGTTCGCGGTCCGCCGTCGAGTACACAGCCACCGTCTTGATGCCCAGCTCCTTGCAGGCTCGCAGGATGCGCAGGGCGATCTCGCCACGGTTGGCGATCAGGACTTTTTCCAACATCGCAGGGCCTCCGCGGTTCAGACGATGGTGAACAGCGGCTGGTCGTATTCCACCGGCTGACCGTTTTCCACCAGGATGGATTCGATGACACCGCCGACTTCAGCCTCGATGTGGTTCATCATCTTCATGGCTTCGACGATGCACAAGATGTCGCCCTTCTTCACGCTCTGGCCGATCTGGACGAAGGAGGGGGCGCTCGGCGACGGCGAACGGTAGAAGGTGCCGACCATCGGCGAGCGGACCACGTGGCCGTTCAGCTTGGGTGCGGCCGGAGCGGTGGCTTCGGCGGGCGCGGCGAGCGGGGCGACGGCGGCCGGCGCAGGCATGGCAGCCATGGCCGGAGCGGCAGCATACATCGGTTGGGGAAAGCTCTTGGAGTGGCGGCTGATGCGAACCGATTCTTCGCCTTCGCGAATCTCCAGCTCGTCGATACCGGACTCTTCCAGCAGTTCGATCAGTTTCTTGACTTTGCGGATATCCATTCGAAATAACTCCGGTTACGAATCAAGGACGTTCAAGTTGTTCGAGGGCGGCTTCCAGGGCCAGCCGGTAGCCGCTAGCGCCCAAGCCGCAGATCACCCCTACGGCGATGTCGGAAAAGTAGGAGTGATGGCGGAAGGGCTCGCGCTTGTGCACGTTGGACAGGTGCACTTCGGTGAATGGGATGCTCACCGCCAGCAACGCGTCACGTAGGGCGACACTTGTATGGGTGAAGGCCGCCGGATTGAAGATAATGTACTCCACGCCTTCGTGGCGGGCGGCGTGGATGCGCTCGATCAGCGCGTGCTCGGCATTGCTCTGCAGGTGGAGCAGGCGATGGCCGGCCTCGCTGGCGCGGCGCTCCAGGTCCTGGTTGATCTGCGCGAGGGTGGTGGCGCCATACACGCCGGGCTCGCGGGTACCCAGCAGATTGAGATTGGGGCCGTGCAGCACCAGTAGGGTGGCCATGTCGGTTGTTGTCCTTGCGTACTGAGTGATGGGACACGGCAACGGGCCGCCCCGCCCCGCAGGCGGCGGGGTGGCTGGGGCTCCGTTCCGTCGAGACCGTCAGCCTGGCATTTTAACCGGAATTTCCTGCATATTACCTGCGATTCCTCGCATATGTCTTGCAGGATCAGCGTTGGGATTGACTTTCCCGCAGGCGTTGCGCAAAGCCTGTGGCGTCGATTTCACCGACCACCCGTAGCGCCTCGCGCTCCTCGCCGTCGGCGGCGAAGAATTGGATGGCCGGCGGGCCGAACAGCCGATAGCGGTCCAGCAGCGCGCGCTGCGCCGGGGTGCCGGCGGTGATGTCGAAGCGGATCAGCCGGTAGCCCCCGAGCTGCGCGGCGACCTGCGGGGCGGCGAACACCTCGCGCTCGAGCACTTTGCAGCTGATGCACCAGTCCGCATACCAGTCGAGCAGCAGCGGCTGGCTGGCATTCTTCGCCTCGGCCAGGGCGCCGTCGAGCTCCTCCGGTGCGGTGACGGTCCGCCAGGCACCGGCGCCCGGCACGGCGGGAGCGGTGGACAGCGGCGCGCTGCCGAGCGGGCGCAGTGGATCGGACTCGCCGCGCAGCGCACCGGTCCAACTGGCCAGGGCGTAGACCAGCAGGACCAGCCCGGCCAACTGGCCGAGCTTCTGCCGGTGGCTCTTCGCAGTGAGTTCGAGGGTGCCAAGAAACAGCGCCACCCCCGCCGCCAGCAGGCCCCACAGGGCCAGCGCCAGCGGGCCGGGTAGCACCCGTTCGAGCAGCCACACGGCGACCGCCAGCAGCAGCACGCCGAAGGCATTGCGCACCGCGAGCATCCACGGGCCGCTCTTCGGCAGCAGGGCGCCGCCGCCGGTGGCGAACAGCACCAGCGGCGCGCCCATGCCGAGTCCCAGGGCGAAGAGCTTCAGAGCGCCGCCGAGGGCATCGCCGCTGCTGCTGATGTATAGCAGCGCTCCGGCCAGCGGGGCGGAGACGCAGGGTGAGACCAGCAGGCTGGACAGCACGCCGAGGACGGCGGCCCCCCACAGCGAGCCGCCGCGGGTATTGCCGGCCAGGCGCTCCAGCGGGGTGCTGAGCGCCTGCGGCAGGCGCAGTTCATAGACGCCGAACATGGCCAGGGCAAACAGTGTGAAGAACAGCGCGAAGGGCGCCAGCACCCAGGGCGCCTGCAGGCGCGCCTGCAGGTTCAGCTCGGCGCCGAACAGCCCCATCAGCGCGCCGAGCAGGGCGAAGCAGGCGGCCATCGGCAGCACGTAGGCCAGCGACAGGGCGAGGCCACGTGCGCCGCCGAGCGTGCCGCGCAGCACCACGCCGGAGAGGATCGGCAGCATCGGCAGCACGCAGGGGGTGAAGGTCAGGCCGAGGCCGGCGAGGAAGAACAGCGCCAGCGCGTGCCAGCCCCGCTCGCCCGTCCCGGCGGCGGGCGGCGCCACGGCCCAGGGGCTGGCGCCGGCATCGCCAATCTGCAGCTGTTCGGTTTCCGGCGGGTAGCAGAGCCCCTTGTCGGCGCAGCCCTGGTAGCCGACCTGCAGGGTGAAGGGCTGTCTGTCCGGGTTGTCCAGCGGCAGCTCGATGTCGAGCACGCCGTAGTAGACCTCCGTTTCCCCGAAGTACTCATCGGTCTTGCGCGTGCCGGCCGGCAGGCGGGGTTCGCCGAGCTGGACCTGAGTCGCCTCGGCGCGAAACTGCAGGCGCTGGCGGTACAGGTAGTAACCCTCGGCGGCGACGAAGCGCAGCCGCACCGACTGCGGCGTGCTGTCCACCAGGCTCAGGCGGAAGGCCTCGCGGACCGGCAGGAAGTCGCCGCGGTTGTCCAGTCCGCCCAGCGTCGAGCCGGGCCGGCTGTCGAACAGGCCAGCGGCGGAGGGCAGGGCGAGCAGCAGCAGGAGCAGGGGCAGCAGGCGGCGCATGGCGTTCTCGCAGAAACGTGCAGAAATACAAAGGGCCGGATGATACCGGAGGCGGCGGAACACTGCAGGCCGTGGCCGGCATGTGGCAAGCACTGCCCGCGCGATCTGGCTCGCATGCGGGCGCGACGTCGCTCCGTCCCGGTGCTCTCCCCATTAATGCTAGGCTTGCGCGGCCGGCTCGAAGGCCGGCCGACTTTTCGAATCACGAAGGATTTTGCCATGCTGGACTGGAAAGAAAGCGCAAGCCGTACGCGCAGTGGCGTCGACAGCGCCCTGCGGCGCGTCGTCGGCAACCACTGGCTGGGCCGCGCCCTGGCACTGCTGCTCGGCCTCTACCTGCTGGTGACAGGGCTGCTGGGCTGGTACTGGAGCCAAGAGCCGGACGCCTTCCCGGTGAAAGAGAACGCCCAGGCCGCGGCCGAGCAGGCACAGCGCAAGTTTGTCAAGGGCTACACCACCATCGAGACACTGAAGACAGTGGCCGGCACCCTGCTCGACAAGCCGGGCGGCTACCTGACCAATGACCTTTCCCCGCCCGGAGTCTGGCTGGACAACATGCCCAGCTGGGAGTTCGGCGTGTTGGTTCAGGTGCGCGACCTGGCGCGCTCGCTGCGCAAGGAGATTGCCCGCTCGCAATCGCAGTCCACCGAGGACTCGGATCTGGCCAAGGCCGAGCCGCGCTTCAATTTCGACAACCGCAGCTGGGCGCTGCCGGCCTCCGAAACCGAATACCGCGCCGGTCTCAAGCTGCTCGACAGTTACCTGGCCCGCCTGGCCGACCCGGTCAAGCCCAGCGCGCAATTCTTCGCCCGCGCCGACAACCTGAACGGCTGGCTGGGCGACGTCTCCACCCGTCTTGGCTCGCTCTCCCAGCGGCTCTCGGCGAGCATTGGCCAGGAGCGCCTGGATGCCGACCTGGTTCCTGACGAAGCGACCGGTCAGATGCAGCAGGGGGAGCGAGCCAAGACGCCCTGGCTGCAGATCGACAACGTGTTCTACGAGGCGCGTGGCCACGCCTGGGCGCTGTCGCACTTCCTGCGTGCCATCGAAGTGGATTTCGGCGACGTGCTGGCGCGCAAGAACGCCACCGTCAGCATCCAGCAGATCATCCGCGAGCTGGAGGCGGCGCAGGAGCCGCTGTGGAGCCCAATGGTGCTGAACGGCGGTGGCTATGGCATGCTGGCCAACCACTCGCTGGTAATGGCCAACTTCATCTCCCGGGCCAACGCCGCGCTGATCGACCTGCGCGCATTGCTTTCCCAGGGCTGATGGCCATCTCCGCACGGGAGGCGGCTCATCGGGCCGCCTCCGATGCCGAACTGGTCGCCTGGGTCGATGCCGACGACCGCCCACTCGGTGCGCTGCCCCGCGCCGAGCTGCGCGAGCGCGGGCTGATCGGCCGCGGTACCTTCATCCTGCTGTTCAACGGCGCCGGGCAGCTCTGCGTGCACCAGCGCACCCTCAGCAAGGCGATCTATCCCGGCTACTGGGACGTCGCCGCCGGAGGCATGGTGCAGGCCGGGGAAGGCTACGGTGAGTCCGCCGCCCGCGAGCTGGCGGAGGAGCTCGGCATCGCCGGCGTGGAACTGCGCGACCAGGGCCGCTTCTTCTTCGACCAGCCGGACAACCGCCTGTGGTGCGCGGTGTTCTCGGCGATCTCCGACGCCCCCTTGGTGCTGCAGCCCGAGGAAGTGCTGGAAGCCCGCTTCATCCCACCCCTCGAGGCCCTGCGCGAGGCTCTGGAGCGCCCCTATTGCCCGGACTCCCTGCAGGCCCTGCGCACGTGCCTCGGGATGCTCTGAGTCGGCTGCGACATTTCCTGGCCGTACCTGCTCTGTGCAATCCCTCCTTGTAAGCGGGGCCTTGCCGCGCTGCTTTCGTCTGTTCGACTACGATCGTGTGGGGGCAGGCTTGGCGGTCGCCTGGCTGCTACCTTTCATCATGGTACCGGTTGCGAGCGCTGTTTTTAGTCAGCGCGCACCGTGCGTGATTACGGCGACTCCGTGTCGTGCTTTTTCGAGCCCTGCGCATGAGGGATGAATAGTGAGAAACGGCTGGATGCCGAAAGAGTGCATGCTTATCCGGGTGTTTTGTACTGACTTGAGGGGGAGTTCGAGTTGACTGCTGCTCCTCTTGTCATCGACCTGGATGGCACGCTGTTGCGCTCGAATCTTTTGCTGGAAACCGGGCTGTGCTTTTTCCGTCGTCAGCCCCTGCAATTGCACAAGCCGCTGGGATGGCTGAGCAACGGCAAGGCCATGCTGAAGGAGAAGCTGGCGCTGGCCTCCGATATCGAGGTCGGTAGCCTGCCCTACGATCCGCAGGTAATTGCCCTGATCGAGGCCGAGCGGCGCAATGGGCGGATTGTGGTGCTGGCGACGGCCAGCCACCACAGCCTGGCCGAGCGCGTTGCCGGCCATCTGCAGTTGTTCGACCGGGTGCTGGGCTCCACTGCCGAGCGGAATCTTTCCGCGCATCGCAAGCGCGACATTCTGGTCGAGCATTATGGGGAAGGCGGCTTCGACTATGTCGGCAATTCCCAGGACGATATTCCCGTCTGGGCGGTGGCGCGCAAGGCCTATGTGGTCAATCCCGAGCGAGGCGTCGAGAGCCGTGCCAGGGCGCTGGGCAACGTCGAGCAGGTCATTCGCTCGAATCCGTCCAGCCTGCAGGATTGGCGGAAGGCCCTGCGCCTGCACCAGTGGATGAAGAACCTGCTGATCTTCGTACCGCTGCTGGCCGCCCACCGGCTGACCGATCCCGTGCTGCTCTGGCAGGGCATCCTGGCCTTCCTGCTCTTCGGGCTGTGCGCCTCCAGCGTCTATCTGCTCAACGATCTGCTGGATCTGCCCGATGACCGGCTCCATCACGCCAAGCGGCATCGTCCCTTTGCCGCTGGCCGCCTGTCGATCAGGAGCGGCCTGCTCGTCTGTCCGCTCTTGCTGGCGGGGGCCTTTGCCGGAGCCCTGTGGCTGCTGCCCTGGCCGTTCGCCGTGGCCCTGGCCGCCTACTACAGCCTGACCCTGGCCTATTCGCTGGCGCTGAAGCGCTACATGGCGGTCGATGTCATCGCCCTGGCGCTGCTCTACACCCTGCGCATCATCGCCGGCGGCGCCGCGTTCGGCTTGCCATTGACCTTCTGGATCCTGGCCTTCTCGATGTTCATCTTTCTCAGCCTGGCGCTGGTCAAGCGCTACGCCGAGCTGCGCGAAGCCTGGCGCGAGGGGCATACCGAAAAGACCCGCGGGCGCGGCTACTATCCCGACGACCTGGGAGAGATCTCCTCGCTGGGCGCGGCCTCCGGCTATCTGGCGGTAATGGTGCTGGCGCTGTATATCCATGATCAGGCCACCGTCTCCCTGTACGCCTATCCGGAGCTGATCTGGCTGGCCTGTCCGCTGTTGCTGTTCTGGATCACCCGCGTCTGGATGCTCACCCATCGCGGGCAGATGAACGAGGACCCGGTGGTGTTCGCCATCCGCGACCGCGTCAGCCTGCTGGTTGGCGTCCTGTTCGGTCTGGTGTTCTGGGGGGCGACATGAGCGCGCCAGTCCATTCCTGGGGCCGCTATCCCGATGCACCGCAGACCGCGCGGGCCTGCCACTGGCGTGACCGGCTGGCTGCCGATCTGGACGAGATCGTTCGCGAGCAGGGCAGCACGCTGCCCTACGGCAACGGGCGCAGCTATGGCGACAGTTGCCTGGCGGCCAGTGACCGGGTGCTGCACATGCGCGCGCTGGATCGCTTCATCCAGGTCGACTGGCAACGGGGGATCGTCCTGGCGGAAGCCGGCGTCACCCTGGCCGAGATCCTGGCGGTGGCGATTCCCCGCGGCTGGTTCCTGTCGGTCACGCCGGGCACGCAGTACGCTACCCTGGGCGGCGCCATCGGCAACGACGTGCACGGCAAGAACCACCATCGGCGCGGCACCTTCGGCAACCATGTGCTGCGCTTTGGCCTGCAGCGTCATGGCCAGGAGGTCTTGACCTGCTCTTCGGACGAAAATCCCGAACTATATGTCGCCACCATCGGCGGGTTGGGGCTGACCGGGGTAATCGCCTGGGCGGAAATCCAGTTGATGCCGATCCGCTCCAGCCAGATCGATCGCACCTTGGTGCGCTTCGGCGGACTGAGCGAATTCTTCGCGCTGTCGGCCGAGCTGAATCACCGCCATGAGTACAGTGTGGCCTGGATCGATTGTCTAGCCATGGGCCGCCATGCCGGCAGAGGGGTGTTCACCGTCGGCGACCATGCCCGCTATGGCCGGCTGGAGGTGGGCGGGCGCCGCAAGCTGCGGGTTCCCCTGACGCCGCCGGTCTCGCTGGTCAATCACCTGTCGCTGCGCGCCTTCAACGAACTCTATTGGCGCATCCATCCGGCCAGCCGCACCCACCGGCGCGTCGACTACGAACCCTTCTTCTACCCGCTGGACCGCATCCTGCACTGGAACCGCATCTACGGGTGCCGGGGCTTCCAGCAGTACCAGTGCGTGCTTCCCGATGCCGTGGCCGAGGTCGCCCTGGGCGAGCTGCTGAGCGCCATCGCCGCCTCCGGCCTGGGTTCCTTCCTTGCCGTGCTCAAGCGCTGTGGCGACATTGCCTCGCCCGGCCTGCTGTCGTTCCCGCTGCCCGGCACCTCGCTGGCCCTGGACTTCCCGCAGCAGGCCGATCTGGAGCGGGCGTTGTTCCCGCGCCTGGATGCCGTGGTGCGCGAGGCCGGCGGACGTCTGTACCCGGCCAAGGATGCGCACATGAGCGCCAGCGACTTTCGCCGGGCCTATCCCGCCTGGGAGCGCCTGGAGGCGCTGCGCGATCCCGCCCTGAATTCCCGCTTCTGGAGACGAGTGACCGCATGAAACGAGTACTGATCATCGGCGCCACCTCGGCCATCGCCGGCGCCTGCGCCCGCCTGTGGGCAGAGCAGGGCAGCGAGCTGTTCCTGGTCGCCCGCAACCCCGAGAAGCTGGAGCAGGTCGCCACCGATCTGAGCATCCGCGGCGCCAGGGCCGTCACTACCTACCGCCTGGAGGCCACCGACTTCGCGGCCCATCCGGCCATGCTCGAACACTGCCTGGTCGCCTTGCAGCAGATCGATATCGCCCTGATCGCCCACGGCACCCTGCCCGACCAGCAGGCCTGCGAGCGGGAGGCCGGGATCGCTCTGCAGGAGTTCGCCAACAACGGCACCTCGGTCATCGCCCTGCTAACCCTCCTGGCCAACCAGTTCGAGACCCAGCGCTGCGGCAGCCTGGCGGTGATTTCCTCGGTGGCCGGCGACCGTGGTCGCCCCTCCAACTACCTGTACGGCACCGCCAAGGCCGCCGTCTCCACCTTCTGCGAAGGCCTGCGGGCTCGCCTGTTCAAGGCCGGTGTGCATGTCATGACCGTCAAGCCGGGCTTCGTCGACACGCCGATGACCCGCGGGCTGCCGCTGCCGGCGGCGCTG
The DNA here is from genome assembly GCF_054779355.1 of Azotobacter armeniacus. Taxonomy (NCBI): domain Bacteria; kingdom Pseudomonadati; phylum Pseudomonadota; class Gammaproteobacteria; order Pseudomonadales; family Pseudomonadaceae; genus Azotobacter; species Azotobacter armeniacus. The sequence goes on along the minus strand of NZ_BAAGYK010000035.1, from coordinate 131,657 downwards.
CTGGCCAGTCCGGAGGCGGTGGCGCGGCGCATCGTCAGGGGCATCGAGCGCCGGGCGGCGACCCTTTACACCCCCGGCTTCTGGGCACCGATCATGCTGATCATCCGCTGCATCCCCCAGCCGATCTTCAAGCGGTTGAGCCTGTGAGTGACGCCCTGTACCTGTCCGGCTGGCGCTACCGAACGGTCGTTCTCTCGGTGCTGTGCGCGGCGCTCGGCTATCTGGGCTTTTCCCTGTGGGCCGGCTGGCAGGAGGTTGGCAGCGCCGTGGCCAAGGTCGGCATGAGCGGCATCGCCCTTGCCCTGCTGATGTCGCTGGTCAACTACGGCCTGCGCTTCCGGCGCTGGCAGAGCTACCTCGGGGCATTCGGCCACGCCGTGCCCTGGCAATCCAGCCTCAGGATCTACCTGGCCGGCTTCGCCCTGACCACCACGCCCGGCAAGGCGGGTGAAGCCCTGCGCGGCCTGTTGCTCAAGCCTTGGGGCGTGCCCTATCCGCAGAGCTTTGCCGCCTTCTTCAGCGAGCGCCTGTCCGACCTGTGCGCCGTGGTCCTGCTGACCCTGTTCGGCCTGACGCTGTATCCGGATGCGCGGCCGCTGATCGTCGTCGGAGTAGGGCTGGTCGCGGCGGGCTTGCTGCTGCTGGCGCAGCGGGGCCTGATCGAGCGACTGGCCGGCTCGCTTCCCGCGTCGGGCGGCCGGGCGCTCGGGCTCTTCCAGGCGCTCCTCCATGTCCTGCTGGAAGCCCGCCGCTGCCATCGTCCTGGCCTGCTGTTCGGCGCCACCCTGTTGAGCGTGACGGCGTGGAGCGCCGAAGCCCTGGCCTTTTACTGGCTCCTGCGCTGGATGGGCGCGGACGTGCCGTTGGCCTTCGCGGTGTTCGTGTACGCGATTTCCATGCTGGCCGGGGCGCTGAGCTTCATGCCGGGGGGGCTGGGGGGAGCCGAGGCGGCGATGGCCGCCCTGTTGGTGTGGAAGGGGATGGCCGGTGCCGATGCCGTGGCTGCGACCGTGCTGATCCGGCTGGCGACCCTGTGGTTCGCCGTGGGGCTAGGCGCGGCCTGCCTGAGCCGCAGCGATCCGGAGCGCGCGTCCGGGCGTCACTGAGACATGAGAGCGGAGTCGTCCGCGCTTGTCCTGGCCCATTGATCCTGCGCACCCGGTCGCCCCTCCGGATTCCCTACACTGTTTCTGATTTCCACACCAGTCGGCCAGCCAGGGGTGGCGGTGCCGACCGAACGGCAGGAGCTTTCACCCATGAAGATCGTGGTATTCAGTGCGCAACCCTACGACGAACGCTCTTTCGACGAGGTTCTGCAGCGGGACTATGCTTCCCGCGGCTTCGAGCTGGTCTACCAGAAGGCCACGCTGTCGTTGCAGACCGTGGCGCTGGCCCAGGGCTGCGAGGCGGTGTGCGTCTTCGTCAACGACCAGCTTGATGCGCCGGTGCTGGAGGCCCTCCACGGCTACGGCGTGCGGGCGATCCTGCTGCGCTGCGCGGGATTCAATAACATCGACCTGGAGGCCGCCCGCCGGTTGGGGCTGTTCGTCGCCCGGGTGCCGGCCTATTCGCCGGAGGCGGTGGCCGAGCACTGCATCGCCCTGATCCTGACCCTCAACCGGCATACCCACCGCGCCTACAACCGGGTGCGCGAGGGCAACTTCATGCTCGACGGCCTGCTGGGCTTCAACCTGCACGGCAAGACCGTGGGCGTGGTCGGCACCGGCAAGATCGGCCTGGCCACGGCGCGCATCCTCAAGGGCTTCGGCTGCCGGGTGCTCGGCTACGATCCGTACGAGACGGCCGACTTCGCCGCACTCGGCCAATATGTGGCGTTCGACGTCCTGCTCGCCGAATCCGATGTGGTCAGCCTGCACTGCCCGCTGAGCGATGCCACCCGGCATTTGATCAGTGCCGCCAGCCTGGCGCGGATCAAGCATGGCGCCATGCTGGTCAACACCTCCCGCGGCGCACTGATCGACACCCGCGCGGTGATCGCCGCGCTCAAGTCGCGACGCCTCTCCGCACTGGCCATCGACGTCTACGAGCAGGAGAGCCAGCTGTTCTTCCACGACCGCTCCTCGGACATCATCGACGACGATGTCTTCATGCGCCTGATGACCTTCCCCAACGTGATCGTCACCGGCCACCAGGGCTTCTTCACCGTCGAGGCACTGCGCGAGATCGCCGAGACGACCCTGCACAACCTGGACTGCTACGCCGGCGGACGCACCTGCGCGAACCTCTTGCCCGTCAGTGCCTGAAGCGCCGCCGCCCGGCCACCTGCGGGCCGGGCGGACGATTCGCCTTCGCCTGGCGCTTTTCCCGCGCGGCCGACGGAAGGGCCGCGTCCATCCCGATCAGGAACATCCCGACAATGTGGCAGCAGATCTACGATCCCTTCGCCAATCCCTACCTGTCCGCCCTGCTGGCGGCGATTCCCATTCTGTTCTTTCTCCTCGCCCTGACGCTGCTCAAGCTGAAGGGCCTGACCGCCTCCTGTCTGGCCCTGGGCATCGCGGTGGCCGTCGCGCTGCTGGGGTTCGGCATGCCCCTGGAGAGCATTCTCGGTGCGGCGGCGCTCGGTATTCTCAGCGGCCTGTGGCCCATCGGCTACATCGTGCTGATGGCCGTGTGGCTGTACCGGCTGGCGGTCAAGAGCGGCAAGTTCGAGGTCATTCGTGGCAGCATCGCCACGATTTCCGAGGATCAGCGCATCCAGGTGATCCTCATCGCCTTCTGCTTCGGCGCCTTTCTGGAGGGGGTGGCCGGCTTCGGCGTGCCCATTGCCATCTGCGCCGCGCTCCTGGTGGAGCTGGGCTTCCAGCCGCTGAAGGCGGCCATGCTCTGCCTGTTGGCCAACGCGGCGGCGGGGGCCTACGGGGCCATCGGCATCCCGGTGATTGTCGGGGCCCAGCAGGGCAACGTGCCGCTGGCCGAGATGTCGCTGATGATGATCGCCATCGTGCAGCTGGCCACGCTGTTCGTGCCGACCCTGCTGATCCTGGTGCTCGACGGCCTGCGCGGGGTGCGCGAGACCTGGCCGGTGCTGGCGCTGATCGGCGCGCTGTTCAGCGCGGTGCAGACGCTCACCCTGTACCTACTCGGCCCGGAGCTGGTGGACATCCTCGCGCCGATCCTGTGCATGGGTGCGCTGGCACTGTTCATGCAGGTCTGGCAGCCCCGGCACATCTACCGCGAGCCGGATGCGCCGGCGCTGGCCGACCGGCGCTGGTCGCTCGGGGAGGTCATCGCCGCCTGGTCGCCGTTCTATATCCTGACGGCGCTGGTCCTGCTCTGGAGCCTGCCGGCATTCAAGGCGTTGTTCGCTGCCGACGGCCCGCTGGCCGGCACAGTGCTGCACTGGCCAGTGCCGTTCCTGCACTTGCAGGTCGAGGTGCTGCCGCCCATCACCCCGGCGGTCCGCGCGCTGCCGGCGGTCTGGAGCCCGTCCCTGATCGGGGCGCCGGGCACCGCGATCCTGGTCGCCGTGCTGCTGACAGTCCTGCTGTCGCCGCGCCTGTCGTGGCAGGTGGCGGGCGAGCAACTGCGGCAGACGTTGAAGGCGCTATGGCAGCCGCTCGGCATGATTTGCCTGGTCATGGCCGTCGCCTACATCGCCAACTTCTCCGGCGCCTCTTCCGCCATCGGCCTGGCGCTGGCGGAGACCGGCCGGGCGTTCCCGCTGATTTCGCCCTCCATCGGCTGGCTCGGGGTGTTCGTCACCGGCTCGGTGGTCAACAACAACACCCTGTTCGCCCACCTGCAGGCGGTGACCGCGACGCAGATCGGCACCAGCCAGGCCCTGCTGGTGGCCGCCAACACCAGCGGCGGGGTGATGGCCAAGCTGATCTCGCCGCAGTCCATCGCCATCGCCGCGGCGGCGGTGGGGCAGGTCGGCGGGGAGTCGGCGATCATGCGCCTGACCCTGGGCTACAGCCTGGCGCTGCTGGCCTATGTCTGTGTCCGGACCTTCGCGCTGTCGCTGCCGGTATAGCGTTCTTCCCGGCGATCGGGGGCTGCGGGCCGAGCGAGCATTCGGCCTTCAGCATCGCCCACGCTGCCGCTACACTGCCTCCTCGTTCCGCCCCGCATTCCCGAGGAGCCAGCCTTGGCCAACAAGAAAGCCGTTTCACTCGCCGCCCTGGGCGGTCTGGTCTATTCCACCGACGGCGGCCGCCACTGCCCCGACTGCGGCCAGCCGGTCGCCACCTGCACCTGCGCGCAGAGCCGGGTGCCGGCCGGCGACGGTATCGCCCGGGTGCGCCGCGAGACCAAGGGCCGCGGCGGCAAGACAGTGACTACCGTCAGCGGCGTGCCGCTGGCCGAGGCCGAGTTGAAAGAGCTGGCCAGTGCCCTGAAACGCCGCTGCGGCACCGGCGGCGCGCTCAAGGACGGGGTCATCGAGATCCAGGGCGAGCACGTCGAGCTGCTTCTCGAGGAACTCGCCAGGCGCGGCTTCAAGGCGAAGAAGTCCGGCGGCTAGTCCTAGTCTCTATCAGAAGACATCTCTGCACAGGAGAAATCCATGGCACGACGTACACGCAAGGACGACGGTAGCCAGTGGACCGTGGCCGACAGCCGCGCCGTCTACGGCATCCGTCACTGGGGTGCCGGCTATTTCGCCATCAATGAGCAGGGACATGTGGAAGCGCGGCCGAACCGCGCCGCCGAGCGGCCCATCGACCTCGTCGAGCTGCTTGGCCAGCTGCGCGAGGCCGGCCTGTCGCTGCCGCTCTTGGTGCGCTTTCCCGATATCCTGCAGGACCGCGTGCGCCAGCTGACCGGCGCCTTCGACGCGCACATCGAGCGCCTTGGCTACCAGAGCCGCTACACCGCGCTGTATCCGATCAAGGTCAACCAGCAGGAGGCGGTGGTGGAGAACATCATCGCCACGCCGAACGTCTCCATCGGTCTGGAGGCCGGTTCCAAGCCGGAGCTGCTCGCCGTGCTGGCGCTGGCGCCGAAGGGCGGCACCATCGTCTGCAACGGCTACAAGGACCGCGAATTCATCCGCCTGGCGCTGATCGGCCAGAAGCTCGGCCACGCGGTATTCATCGTCATCGAGAAGGAGTCGGAGGTGCAACTGGTCATCGAGGAGGCCGCCGAGCTCAAGGTCGTCCCGCAGCTCGGCCTGCGCGTGCGGCTGTCCTCGCTGGCCTCCTCGAAGTGGGCCGACACCGGCGGCGAGAAGGCCAAGTTCGGCCTCTCGGCGGCGCAGCTGCTGCGTGTGATCGAGCGCCTGCGTGGCGCCGGGCTGGACCAGGGGGTGCGCCTGCTGCACTTCCACATGGGCTCGCAGATCGCCAACCTGGCCGACTACCAGGGCGGCTTCAAGGAAGCCATCCGCTACTACGCCGAGCTGCGTGCCCTCGGCCTGCCCCTCGACCACGTGGACGTCGGCGGCGGCCTGGGCGTCGACTACGACGGCACCCACTCGCGCAACCCCAGCTCGATCAACTACGACCTGGACGACTACGCCGCCACCGTGGTCGGCATGCTCCTGGAGTTCTGCGACGCCCAGGGCCTGCCGCATCCGCACATCTTCTCGGAGAGCGGCCGCGCGCTGAGCGCCCATCATGCCCTGCTGGTCGTCCAGGTCACCGACGTGGAGCGCCACAACGACCAACTGACGGAAGTCACCGATCCGGAGCGCCTGCCGGAGACGTTGCGCTGGCTGGTCGAGCTGCTCGGCCCGACCGACGACGAGATGGTCACCGAAACCTACTGGCGCGCCACCCAGTACCTCGGAGAGCTGTCCCGCCAGTATGCCGAGGGCAAACTGAGCCTGGCCGACAAGGCGCTCGCCGAGCAGTGCTACTACGCGCTCTGCCGGCGTCTGCACGACTCGCTGAAGGCCCGCCAGCGCTCCCACCGCCAGGTGATCGACGAGCTCAATGACAAGCTGGCCGATAAGTACATCTGCAATTTCTCGGTGTTCCAGAGCCTGCCGGATACCTGGGCGATCGGCCAGGTCCTGCCGATCCTGCCCCTCGACCGGCTCGACGAGGAGCCGCTGCGCCGCGCCGTGCTGCAGGATCTGACCTGCGACTCCGATGGCAAGATCAAGCAGTACGTCGACGAGCAGAGCATCGAGACCAGTCTGCCGGTGCACGAGCTGCGCACGGGCGAGGAGTACTTCCTGGGCATCTTCCTGGTCGGCGCCTATCAGGAGATCCTCGGCGACATGCACAACCTGTTCGGCGATACCGACTCGGTGAACGTCTACCAGCGTGCCGACGGCCGCGTCTACCACACCGGCATCGAGACCCACGACACCATCGAGGACATGCTGCGCTATGTGCACCTCTCCCCCGAGGAGCTGATGACCTACTACCGCGACAAGGTGGCCGGCGCGCCCATCGGCGCCCGCGAACGCGCCCAGTACCTGGACGCCCTGCGCCTGGGACTGACGCGCTCGTCCTACCTGTCTGCGTAGTGCACCGCCCATGCGTATGGGAAACGGCCGCAAGCCTTTCCCTCCAAGGCGGCATGCAGGGCATGGTGGAAAATCGCCATGCGAGTTTTCCATCCTACGCAGAAGGCTACCTATTGGCCTGAGCCTCTGGCGCCTATTCCGCCAGCCCCTGACGCCACAGGCGCCGGGCGAAGGCCGCCATGATCAGGGCGCGCAGCGCCATGAAGGCGAGGAAGGCCAGCCACAGGCCGTGGTTGCCCAGATCCTGCAGCAGCCAGGCGAGCGGCAGCGCCAGGGCCACGGCGAACAGCATGGCGTCGCGCATCTCGCGGGCGCGGACGGCGCCGATGAACAGGCCGTCGAGCAGGTAGCTCCATACCGCGATCAAGGGCAGCACGGCCAGATAGGGCAGATAGCCTTCGGCCAATTCGCGCACCGTCGCGATGTCGGTCTGCAGACGGATGAACAGTGACCCGCCGACCAGGAAGAACAGCGCGAAGCCCAGGCTGGCCAGCAGCGACCAGAGCCCGGCGACCACCAGTGCCCGGCGCAGGGCGGCGCGGTCGCGGCTGCCGATGGCGTGCCCGCACAGCGCTTCCACGGCATGGGCCAGGCCGTCCAGGGCGTGGGCGGTGAGCAGCAGACCGTTGAGCAGCAGAGCGTTGGCTGCCACCGTGGCGTCGCCGAGCCGCGCGCCCTGCACGGTGAGCAGGAAGAACACCAGCTGCAGGAGCAGGCTGCGCAGGAAGATGTCGCGGTTCACCGCCAGCAGCGGGCGCCAGTTCGCCCAGCGGTGCAAGGCGTTCCAGGGCAGCCGGCCGGGATATTGGCGCAGCGCTCGGCGGGCCAGCGCCAGGCCGAGCAGGGCGCCGCTCCACTCGGCGATAACCGAAGCGCGAGCGGCGCCCGCCACCCCCCAGTCGAGGCCGAGAACGAACCACAGATCGAGCGCCACGTTGCCCAGGCTGGTGACCAGCAGTATGGCCAGCGGTGCGCCGGCATTCTGCGTGCCGAGCAGCCAGCCGATCAGCGCGTAGCTGGCCAGCACCGCCGGCAGGCCGAACAGGCGGATGTGAAAGTACTCGCGGCTCAGCGCGTCCAGCGTTGCCGAGGGCTGCATCAGGCCGAGGGCGAGTTCGCCGAAGGGTAACGCCAAGAGGCCCAGCAGCAGGGCGAAGGCACCGGCCAGGAGCAGGCTCTGCAGCAGCACCTGGCGCAGCGCGGCGCCGTCGGCGCGACCGCAGGCCTGGGCGGCGAAGCCGGTGGTGCCCATGCGCAGGAAGCCGAAGGCCCAGGCGAGCAGGGTGAACAGGCTGCCGCCGACCGCCACAGCACCGAGCTGGTGGGCGTGCGTCAGGTGGCCGACCACTGCGCTGTCGACCAGCGTCACCAGCGGTGTGCAGACGTTGGAGAGGACCATCGGCGCGGCCAGCGCCCAGACCCGGCGCTGGGTCGGCGCGTGGCGCCAGGCCTCGGCGAGCGCGACGGCGCTCACTGGATCGGCCAACTGAGCACCCAGAGGCCCAGCAGCAGGCAGATTACCCCGCTGATGAAGGCGCGCTGCAGCAGCGCGCGCACCCCGGCGATCAGCAGCGCCAGGCCGGCGATCAGGGCGATGAAGCCGAGCAGCGTGGGATTCATGCCGAGGGTGCGCGACAAGCCTTCGAGGAAAGACGCGCCGGCCCTGGCGATCGAGTCGAACAGTCCGCCCAGCGCCTCGACGAGGTAGCGGAGCACTGCCCCCACCGCCTCGCCGAGCCATTCGAAGAAGCTTTCCTCTTGCATTGCATCCCCCTGCTGAACAAAGAAAGGTGCCGGGCCGCGGGCTCCCCTCGCTCCAACGGGGGAAAGGGGACGGCCCGGAAAAGCCGGGCAAGGATAACGCGCCGGGCGGGCGCTTTCAGCGCAGCAGCAGCAGAGGCGTCAATGACGTGTGCAGCATGTGGCTGGTGGTGCTGCCGAGGAAAAAGCGGCGGATCCGCGAATGCCCGTAGGCCCCCATCGCCAGCAGGTCGATGGCGCGCTCCTGTTGATAGGCGTGCAGCACCGGCTCGATGTCGCCCTCGCGGATCGCCGGGATCACCACGAAGCCGGCGACCTCCAGCTGCGCCTGGGCGTCGTGCAGCGCAGCACGGGTCAGCGCGTTGTCCTCGCCGACCATCAGGAGGTGTAGCGGCAGGCCCTTGAACAGCTGGCTGGTGGCCAGCATGTGCACAGCCTGCCGGGCGGTCGGGCTGGCGTCGTAGGCGAGCAGCAGGCTGCCTGGTGCCTTGAAGTCGTCCGGCACGACCAGGGTCGGCCGGACCAGGGTGCGGGTCACGCTCTCGAGCTGGCTGCCGATGGGCTGGTCGGCGTTGTGCCGGCTGTCCTCGCCCTGGCGGCCGATCACCAGCAGGTGGATGCTGTCGGCCATCTCGCCGAGGGTCTCGACCAGGGCGCCGTGGCGCTGGCAGAGTTCCGGCGCTTCCAGGCCGGCGGCGATAGCGCGGTCACGGGCCGCCTCCAGCACCGCCTGGCCCTGCTCCAGCGCCACCTTGGCACGCCGCTCGTCGAGCCGGGTCAGCTCGTCGAGCAGGTGCTCGCGGCTGCCCAGGCCGATGGCGCCGCTGAGATCGCCAGGCTCCGGGTAGCGCCCGCGGTCCAGCACATGCAGGAAGGTCAGCGGCAGGCCGAGGCGCCGGCTGGCCCAGATGGCGCCGTCGCAGACTGCTGCAGTGGACGGGGAGCCGTCGATGCAGGCCAGTATCCGAGTCATGGGGTCGCTCCTTTCTCAGTGTTCCATGAGTGTGTCGATAGCGTCGGGTTTGTCGTGCACGCCAAAGCGGTCGACGATGGTGGCGCTGGCCGCGTTGAGGCCGAGCACCGTCACTTCGGTTCCTTCGCGGCGGAACTTGAGCACCACCTTGTCCAGGGCGGCTACCGCAGTGATGTCCCAGAAATGGGCATGGGACAGGTCGATAGTGACCCGGTTCAGCGCCTCCTTGAAGTCGAAGGCATCGACGAACTTGCTCGACGAGCTGAAGAATACCTGACCGACCACCCGGTAGGTGCGGGCATGGCCGTCTTCCTGGCTCTCGTTGTCGATGCGCAGGAAGTGGCCGACCTTGTTGGCGAAGAACAGCGCCGCCAGCAGCACGCCGACCAGCACGCCGTAGGCCAGGTTATGAGTGGCCACCACAACCACTACGGTGACGACCATCACGATATTGGTCGACAGCGGGTGTTTCTTTAGATTGCGCAGCGAGTCCCAGCTGAAGGTGCCGATCGACACCATGATCATCACCGCCACCAGCGCGGCCATGGGGATCTGGGTCAGCCAGTCGCTGAGGAACACCACCATCAGCAGCAGGAATACACCTGCGGAAAAGGTAGACAGGCGGGAGCGACCGCCCGATTTCACGTTGATGATCGACTGGCCGATCATGGCGCAACCGGCCATGCCGCCGAGCAGGCCGGCAGCGATGTTGGCCACTCCCTGGCCCTTGCACTCGCGATTCTTGTCGCTGGGGGTGTCGGTCAGTTCGTCGACGATGGTGGCGGTCATCATCGACTCGAGCAGGCCGACCACGGCCAGGGCCGCTGAATAGGGGAAGATGATCGCCAGGGTCTCGAAGGTCAGCGGCACGTCAGGCCAGAGGAAGACTGGCAGGGTGTCCGGCAACTGACCCATGTCGCCGACGGTGCGAATATCCAGGCCCAGGACCATGGCGACGACGGTCAACACGACGATGCACACCAGCGGCGAAGGGATGAGGTTGCCGATCTTGGGCACATAGGGGAACAGGTAGATGATCCCCAGGCCGACGGCGGTCATGGCGTAGACATGCCAAGTGACGTTGGTCAGCTCCGGCAACTGAGCCATGAAGATCAGGATCGCCAGGGCATTGACGAAGCCGGTGACCACCGAGCGCGAGACGAAGCGCATCAGCGAGCCAAGCTTCAAGTAGCCGGCGACGATCTGCAATACACCGCAGAGCAGGGTGGCGGCCAGTAGGTATTCCAGACCGTGGTTTTTCACCAGGGTCACCATCAACAGGGCCATGGCGCCAGTAGCCGCCGAGATCATGCCGGGACGGCCACCGACAAAGGCAATCACCACAGCGATACAGAAGGAGGCATAGAGGCCAACCTTGGGGTCGACGCCAGCAATGATGGAGAAGGCGATGGCCTCGGGGATCAGCGCGAGGGCCACCACCAGGCCGGCGAGGACGTCACCGCGGACGTTGAACAGCCAGGTGTCTTTGAGGGGTTTCAGCATGGTTTTTTCCTGTTGGAACGAACAAACAAAAAGAAACGCAGCCTCCCCGGGCGGGGGTGGACGCTTCGAATGGCAAAATTTTTCGTCGGACAATCAGGGTGAGACACGCGACGGCAGGGCGTACGGGCGCTCGGGTACTTGCGGCGGGCGCAGGTCGGGGGAGGGGGCGAAACGCTATGGCGGCGTGGGCAGCCAGCGTGCGGTGGAGCGGTCGGTCATTTTCGGTGCAGGTGCCTGGATTCTTTTAGAGGAGCGGACCTTAGCATAGATATATTCGGTAACGCGACCAAGGGGGCGGGCGCAGGGCAATCGTATGAAGGGGCAGGTGCAGCCTTCACTCCCTCTCCCGCGTGCGGGAGAGGGGAAACAGGCCATTGCTGCTCATACCCTCTTCCCCCCGCCCATCCCATGAATGGGAGAGGGGCGAAAGTTGTTCATGCGATTGCCCTGGGGGCGGGCGATCACTAGCAAACCTGTAGCCTAGGATGTGTATATTGCGTCGCAAATTCCATCCATCGAGAACGACTGCATCATGATCGCCATTGCCAAGGGGCTGCTGGGACGGCTGCCTGCAATACATCCGCGGATCTGGATCGCGTTGTTGCTGAGCCTGTTCCTGGTGCAGCAAGTGCATGACCGGCAGTTCGACGAGCGCCTGTATTTCTGGGTGAAGAGCGCCTGGCTCGAGGCCTGTGCCAAGGGCCTCGACTTCTGCCTGCCGGACTATGAGGTGCGCATCGAGGCACTGCCGGTCGCCGGCGTGCGCAACAATCTCTCCGGGTTGGCCTACGATGACGAGCGCCTCCATCTGTGGGCGGTGATCAACAATCCGGAAGAGCTGCTCGCCCTGAGCACCGAGGGCGAGGTGCTGGCGCGCTATCCGTTGGAAGGCTTCAAGGACGTCGAGGGTGTGGCCTACCTGGGCGGCGATCTGCTGCTGCTCACCGAGGAGCGCGACCAGGCCCTGGTCGCCGTGCCGGTGCCGACAGGTCCCGGCGCGCTGCGGCGCCAGGACTACCGGGCGCTGACCCTGGGCTTCGACAATCCCGATGGCGACAACCGCGGCTTCGAGGGGGTCGGCTACGACCGCGGCGGCGACCGCCTGTTCGTGGCCACAGAGCGTTCGCCGCTCAAGCTCTACGAGGTCCGCGGGTTCAAGGCCAGCCTGTCCGGCGACTTCAACCTCAAGGTGCTCGACCGCTCCGCCTGGCTGAACGAAAAGTTCGTCGGCACCGGTCTGTCCTCCGTGGAGTACGACCAGAGCAGCGGCCACTTGATCCTGCTCAGCGACGAGTCGCGGCTGATGGTGGAGCTGGACGGCCGGGGCGATACGGTGAGCCTGCGTTCCCTGTGGCGTGGTTCCGCGGGGCTCAAGGAGAGCATCCCGCAGGGCGAGGGCGTGGCCCTGGACGAGTACGGCAGGCTCTATATGGTCAGCGAGCCGAACCTGTTCTACGTTTTCGATCGCAAGAACTGAGCCGCTCGCCGCCGGCTGGCGGAACACCCCGGCTCGGCCAGACTCCCCGGGCCGAGACACCCGCGCCGGCAACGTCGCCGAGGCCCAGCCCTGCGGCTTCAGCGGGTCACGGTGCCACCGGCTGCCATTCCCGCCCCTCCGGGCAGTTCACCCAGCCCCCCTTCCTGATCTCGTCTTCAGGCGTTCGGTGAAGCCAGATCGACGTCGAACAAGTCGGGGCGGGCGATCCCCGCCTGCAGCAGGGTGACGGCAATGGTGCTGCCCGTGCCGTCGAAGTTGTCCTGGCGCATCCATTCGTCGAAGGCCTGCAGCGCCGCCCCGCCGGCGCGTTCGGGAGCTTGCCATTGGAGCGGCTGGCCACCGCTGCCCCCCGCTGCCCCCCTTCCAGTGGGAATCAGTTTCCCATCAGGAGAACGTTGCAGACCCCGACTAGACTTGCCGTGCGTCTCGAATGCACAAGGCGTTCCCCCCATGGACCCAGGGAGGTCGGAAAAATGAACAGGTATGGCGCGGAGTTTCTCGGAACCTTCTGGCTGGTGCTCGGCGGCTGCGGCAGTGCAGTCCTCGCGGCGGCCTTCCCGGACGTCGGCATTGGTCTGCTCGGCGTCTCGCTGGCATTCGGGCTGACGGTGCTCACCATGGCCTATGCCGTCGGCCACATCTCCGGCTGTCACCTGAATCCGGCCGTGTCCATCGGCCTCTGGGCCGGCGGGCGCTTTCCGGCCAAGGATCTGGCTCCCTACATCGCGGCCCAGGTGCTCGGCGGGATCGCGGCGGGCGGTGTTCTCTTCGTCATTGCCAGCGGCGCTCCCGGCTTCGACGTCGCCAAGGGCTTCGCCTCCAACGGCTACGGCGCCCATTCGCCGGGCGGCTATTCGCTGCTGGCGGCGCTGGTGAGCGAGGTGGTAATGACCCTGTTCTTCCTGCTGGTCATCCTCGGCGCCACGGACAAGCGCGCCCCCGCCGGCTTTGCCCCCATCGCCATCGGCCTGGCCCTGACGCTGATCCACCTGATCAGCATCCCGGTGACCAACACCTCGGTGAACCCGGCGCGCAGCACCGGCGTCGCCCTGTTCGTCGGCGACTGGGCCATCGGCCAGCTCTGGCTGTTCTGGGTCGCACCCATCGTCGGGGCAGTGATCGGGGCCTTCGTCTATAGGCTGATCGCCGAGGATACCGGTCTCGCTCGGCAACCGGCGCGCGGCTGACAGGAGTGCCGGGCAAGCCACCCGGCTTCTCTCTCGTCATTCGCTGGGTAACGCTGCGTGCTTACCCACCCGGCAAAAGCCGCGACGCTATCGGCATCCGTCCGTAAGGTGCAAAACACGCATAACGGTTTTTCACTACCGGCGTCGAGACCAGTTCCGGCGGAGCCTGGCTCTTCCTGCAGACCGCCTTCGCCCTGCGCCGTCCCGGGCTCCAGCGAGACGGGCCATCTATGCTTGTCGGAAAGACTTTTCCGCAGGGGAGCGCAAGGATGCACAACAACAACCTGAAATTGCGTGGGGTCAATCTGGGCAGTTGGCTGGTGCTGGAGAAATGGATGGTGCCGAGCCTGTTCGAGGGACTGGCGGCCACCGACGAAACCACTTGGTGTGCCGAGCTGGGCGAGCGGGCCGGCGAGCGGCTGCGTAGCCACTGGAACTGCTGGATCACCCGCGACGACTTCGCCTGGCTGGCCGAGCGCGGCCTGAATGCCGTGCGCATTCCGGTCGGCCACTGGATCTTCGGCCCGGACTACCCCTATCATCCGAGCTACGGCAAGGCCCGCTATCCCTTTGTCGAGGGCGGCATCGAGGTGCTCGACCGCGCCATGGACTGGGCCAGGGAGTGCGGCCTGCGCGTGGTGCTTGACCTGCATGCTGCGCCCGGCTGCCAGAACGGCTTCGACAACGGCGGGATCAAGGACATCTGCGAGTGGCATACCCGCCCGGAGTACCGCGAGCATGCGCTGTCGGTGCTGGAGCGCCTGGCCGAGCGCTACCGCGAACACCCGGCGCTGCACGCCATCGAGGTGCTCAACGAGCCGCGCTGGGACGTGCCCACCGACTACCTCAAGGCCTACTATCTGGACGCCTACGCGCGTATCCGCCGGCACTGCCCGGCCGAGCGGGTGGCGGTGGTCTTCCACGACGGCTTCCGCAACTTCCGCGAGTACCTGGGCTTCATGCAGCCACCGCAGTGGCAGAACGTGTTGTTCGACATCCACCGCTACCAGTGCTTCGAGCGCTGCGACATCGACATGGACATCTACGGCCACCTGCGCAAGGCCGCCGGGGACTGGAAGACCGAGGCCGACGCCATCATCACCGAGTTGGGCCTGCCGACCATCTGCGGCGAGTGGAGCCTGGGGCTGGACTTGAAGGTGGTGTCGCTGTGGGCCGAGGGGCCGTTCAACCATGCCCTGGAGCACATGGACGCCTTCCAGGAGAGCGTCGCCTACCGCGGCTACGCCGCCGCCCAGCTGGCCTGCTTCGAGAAGTACCAGGGCTGGTTCTTCTGGAGCTACAAGACCGAAACCACCCCGGCCTGGAGCTTCCGCGACAGCGTCGAGCGCGGCTGGCTGCCCTCAGCGTTTGTGTAGCGCGCACAGCTCGTTGGCGCAGGTGAGAAAGCGCGGCTCGACTTGGCGGTTGAGGATCAGCTTGCGCGAGTGGTGATGTTCGAGCCCGGCGTGGAAGCTGATGGTCAGCAGGGTCGAGTCGGGCAGCTCGCGGCAGAGCATCTCCAGCATGTAGTCCTCGCCCTTGGGATCGAAGGCGTCGGTGGCCTCCTCGAGGAACACCCAGGGCGGCTGGTGCAGGATCAGCCGGGCGATGCCCAGGCACTGCTGGGCCCGCAGCGGCAGCACCCGGCCCCAGCTGTCGGCCTCCACCAGCCGAGGGGCCAGCCAGGCCACCCCGGCGCATTCCAGTGCATGGTGAAGCTCCGTCCGGCTGAAATGGCCGGGCTCGCGCGGGTAGCTGAGCACCGACTCCAGACTGCCGTCGGGCAGGAAGGGGTGCTGCGAGAGGAAGACCATGCCAGCATCGTCGGGCAGCAGGATCTCGCCGTTGCCCCACGGCCACAGCCCGGCCACCGCCTTGAACAGGCTGATGGTCACCGCCGGATCACCGGCGATCAGCACCCGCTCGCCCCGGCGGATGGTGGCGTTGAGGCGTTCGACGAGGATCTCGCCATCCGGATTGGCCAGGCACAGGTCGCGGAACACCAGCTCGTTGGCCCGCCCGTGACCCAGCTCGATGCGGTGTTCCAGCGGCTGTAGTGCCCGCGCCTCCAATTGCAGCATGTCGTTGTACAGGCTGGCCACCCGGTCCGCCGAGGCTTTGCACCGGGCCAGCTCGCCAAGATTGTCGATCGGCCAGGAGAGCGCCGAGGTCAGGCGCTGGAAGGCCTGCGCTGCCTGCATCAGCACGCCGAGGCTCATCGCCCCGGTGATGTACTGCGGCGCCGCGACCAGGACCGGGAACACCGGCAAGAGGGCGCCGTAGCCGGCGGAAAAGGACACGATGCCGAGGTAGCTGATGGTCTGCCGGTTCCAGCCGCGGCCGACATCGGCGAACAGCCGACCGGCGTAGTCGCGCTCGATCCCCTCGCCGTGCATCAGGGCGATCGGCTCGGAATTCTCCCTGGCCCGGGCCAGGCCGAAGCGCAGGTTCGCCTCGACCGTCTGCAGCCGGTTGGTGGACAGGGTCAGCTGCCGGCCGAGCAGCAGGCCCAGCACGCTGCCGCCGCCGGCGTAGAGGAAGGCCAGCAGCACCAGGAAGCCGGGGATGACGATGTTGGTGCCGGGCAGCGCCAGGGTGCCGGAGAGCTTGAACAGGATATCGACGAAGCTGCCGAGGATCAGCAGGGAGAAGACCAGCGAATGGGCGAGGGTGATCGCGTTCTCGGTGGCGATGCGGATGTCCTCGGCGATGCGCCCGTCGGGGTTGTCGTGCTCGCCGCTGGTGAACTGCAGTTTGTAGTGGTGGGCGCGCGCCAGCCACTGGTCGAGCAGGCGCAGGGTCAGCCACTGTCGCCAGTCCAACTGCAGCCAGCGCTTGACGTGCAGGTGCAGCGCGGTGACCAGCATAGTCAGGGCGAAGATCAGCGCGAAGGTGGCGATCTGCAGCATCAGGGTGTTGAGCGAGCGCGCCTCGAGGGCGTCGAAGAGTTCGCGGTGCCAGTAGCTGGTCCAGATCGCCAGGCCGACCTGGCCGAGGGTCAGCAGCAGCAGAATCCCCACGGCGCCGCGTACCAGCCACTTGCGCTCGCTGCTCCAGTAGGGTCTCACCAGATTGGCGAACTGCCACCTCAGGGGGGGAGGGTTTGGACTGTTCTGATTCATCGACATTCGATAATCCCCTGTCTGCGCGCCAGTTGAGGCAGTGTCTGGAGGATGGCGGACAGACTGCGATGACCGTCCGGTATCAGGCGCGGGGGAATGGCTTCAAGCCGTTTGCGTCCGGCAGACGAGGCGTGCCAGTGTGCTCCGTTCGGGATGTCCGCGCGACGCGCTTCGCGCCATCCCGACCACTGGCCGTCCGCCTGCAGGAATATCCTCGACTCGCAGAACGACATTCCTTTCATCTCCGCCGCCGGTTGGCGACGTACGACATCAGCGGCCCGCCCTTCAACGCCGTTCCGGGGCCGGACACGGCGATCTCGGCTTTGGCGAGGGATCGCCAGGGTGGGGACAGGTCCATGTTGTTGCTGCGGGGCGGCCGGCGCATTGCGGCCGAACGGCTGCTACGGATAGCGTAGCCGGTGGCCTGCTCGTTTGTCGGGCAGGGCGCCGTGTCCGTCATGCCGCGACACTCTGGTACTGGCCTGGCAATTGCCGGGGGCCGGCCCGCCCAGTAGACTGAGGCCCATGAACCGCCACCTGCGCCTCTGTCTGTACCTGCTGCTGTGCCTTGCGCTTCCCATCAACGGGATGGCAGGCGTCAAGGTGCAGGTGCAGCCCTGCCCCATGCAGACGCAAATGCAAATGCAGCATGACGACGGGACCATGGTGGCGGGCCCGGACTGCGGCTGCCACGACGATCACCCATCCGCCCCGCCGGGCGGGCATCTATGCAAGGACGGCCACCAGTGCAAGTCTGGCAGCCCGTTCCAGGTCGCCACAGCCAAGCCGCCGCTGCTGCCGCCGGGGCGGCAGATCCCGTCCCACAGCGCTCACGCCCTCCCGGTCTTCGCGCCGGAGCCCATCTGGCACCCGCCGCGCGCCTGACTCCTCCCGTGTCCTGAACGCCCTCCGCCGCCCCTTCGGTCGTGCGGCGCAATGCGCATGCCCGCTCGGGCCTGCGCCGGAACATCACAGGAATCCTGAACATGAACCTCCGATGTCTGAGGGGATGCCCGTGCGTGGCGACCTTGGTGGCGTGCGCGCTGGCCCTGCCCGGGGCGGCGGCCGCCCTCACCCTGGACGAGGCCCTGCGCCTGGCTGAGCGCGAGGCGCCCTCGATGGCCGCCCGCACGGCGAATCTGCAGGCGGCCCGCAGTGCCGCCATTCCCGCCGGCGAGCTGCCGGACCCCAAACTGGCCCTCGGCCTGCAGAACGTGCCCATCGAGGGCGACGGCGGCTGGCAGCTCGACCAGGATCCCATGAGCATGCGCATGATTGGCGTCATGCAGGAGGTGCCCAACCGCGCCAAACGCCGCGCCCGCGTCGAGGTCGCCGAGGCCGGCGTGGACGTGGCCGACGCCCGGCGGCGCATCGAGCGCCTGCTCGTGCGCCGGGAAACCGCCCTGGCGTGGATCGCCGCGCTGGCGGTGGAGCGCAAGCTGGAGCTGTTCCAGCGCTTCTACACGGAAAACCGTCTGTTCGAGCGCGCGGTCAGGGCTCGGATCGCCGGCGGCCGCGGCCGGGCGGCGGACGGCGTGTTGCCCGCCCAGGAGTACGCCCTGCTGGGCGAGCGGGAGGATGTCCTGCTGCGCAGCCGCGCCGTCGCCCAGGCGGCCCTGCGCCGCTGGATCGGCCCGTCCGCCGGCGCCACGCCGGTCGGCAACTGGCCGCAGTGGACGGCCGATGCCGAGCACTATCGGCACAACCTCGACGAACATCCCGAACTGGCCGCCTTCGCCCCCCTGGCGCGCCAGGCCGAGGCCGAGGTACGTCGGGCCGCCGCCGACAAGCGGCCGGACTGGAGCTGGGAGGTCGACTATCAGAAGCGCGGCCGCGACTACACCGACATGGTCAGTCTGCGCCTGAGCGTCGACCTGCCGATTTTCCCCGGTTCGCGCCAGGACCCGAAGATCGCCGCCCGCCAGGCCCGGGTCGTCGAGGTGGCGGCCGAGCGCGAGGCCCTGCTGCGCGAGCACGCCCTGGCGCTGGAGGAGGACCTGGCCGAATACCGGCGCCTCGAACGTGCCCTCGAACGCCTGGAAAAGACCCTGCTGCCGCTCGCCGAGAAGAAGGTGGCGCTGGCGATGGCCGACTATTCCGGCGGCGCCGGCGAACTGGTCGCCGTGGTCGACGCCCGCCGCGAACGGGTGGAAACCCGCTTGCGCCGCATCGAACTGACCGAGCAGCGCGCCCTGAGCGGCGCCCGCCTGCATTTCGCCTACGGAGAAGACGCCCCATGAACCCGTCAATCAAACGACTGGCGCTGCTGCTCGGCCTGCCCGTGGCCATCAGCGTCGCGGCCCTGTCCGCCACGGCCCGGCTGCAGGCCGCCGAGGCGGACGGCGGGCGCGAGGTGCTCTACTGGTATGACCCCATGTACCCGCAGCAGCATTTCGACAAGCCCGGCAAGTCGCCCTTCATGGACATGGACCTGGTGCCGCGCTACGCCGACGACGGTGGCGAGGGCGCGGCCCTGCGCATTGACCCCAGCGTGGTCCAGAACCTCGGCATGCGCGTGGCGACGGTCCGTCGCGAGCGGTTCGGCGAGGATCTCGAGGCGGTCGGCACCCTGACCTTCGACGCGCGCGATGTGGCGCTGGTCCAGGCGCGCAGCGGCGGCTTCGTCGAGCGGGTCTACGACCGGGCTCCTGAGGACCTGGTGGAGAAGGGCGCGCCGCTGGCCGACCTGCTGGTACCGGAGTGGGCGGCGGCGCAGGAGGAATTCCTCGCCCTGCGCGGCCTCGGCGAGCCGGCGCTGCTGGCGGCAGCCCGCCAGCGCCTGCGCCTGGCTGGCATACCGGGCGAACTGATCGCGCGCCTCGAGCGTACAGGCAAGGCCCAGCGGCTGTGGACCATCGTCAGCCCTATTGCCGGCGTGCTGCAAACGCTGGAGGTGCGCGAGGGCATGACTCTGGCCGCCGGCGCGCCGCTGGCGCGGATCAACGGCCTGGGCAACGTCTGGCTGGAGGTGGCGGTGCCCGAGGCGCAGGTCGCCGGTCTCGCCGCCGGACAGCGTGTCGAGGCGCGCCTGCCGGCCTTTCCCGGCGAGGTGCTGGAGGGGCGGGTCGCCGCCCTGCTGCCGCAGGCCAACCTGGACAGCCGTACGGTGCGGGTGCGGGTAGAGCTGCCCAACCCGGAGGGCCGCCTGCATCCCGGCATGACCGCCGAGACGACCCTGAAGCGGGCCGCCGGAACGGCGCTGGTGGTCCCGAGCGAGGCGGTGCTGCGCAGCGGCCGACGCACGCTGGTCATGCTCGCCGAGGAGGAGGGCCGCTACCGTCCGGTGGAGGTGCGCAGCGGCCGCGAGAGCGCAGACCGCACCGAGGTGCTGGAGGGGCTGGAGGAGGGCCAGCGGGTGGTTGCCTCCGGCCAGTTCCTGCTCGACTCCGAGGCCAGCCTGCGCGGACTGCTCGCCCGGCGCCTCGGCCAGCCGGCCGGCGCGCCGGCCCTGCACGAGGCGGTGGGCTCCATCGTCGAGATCGACGGCGACATGCTCGGGCTCGAACACGGTCCCTTCAAGAGCCTCGACATGCCCGGCATGACCATGCCCTTCCCGCTGGCCGACCCCGCCTTGGCCAAGGGCTTCAAGGTGGGCGACCGGGTCCGCGTCGGCGTGCGCCAGACCGACGAGGGCCTGCTCATCGAGCGCCTCGAGAAACTGGAGGGGCAGCCATGATCGCTTCGCTCATCCGCTGGTCGGTGGCCAACCGCTTCCTGGTCCTGCTCGCGACCCTGTTCGCTGTCGCCTGGGGCGTCTGGTCGGTCAGGCACAGCGCCATCGACGCCCTGCCGGACCTATCCGACGTGCAGGTGATCATCCGCACGCCCTACGCCGGACAGGCGCCGCAGATCGTCGAGAACCAGGTCACCTACCCGTTGTCCACCACCATGCTCTCGGTGCCGGGGGCGAAGACGGTGCGCGGCTATTCCTTCTTCGGCGATAGCTACGTCTACGTGCTGTTCGAGGACGGCACCGACCTCTACTGGGCCCGCTCGCGGGTGCTCGAATACCTGAGCCAGGTGCAAGACCGCCTGCCCGCCGAGGCCCGCCCCGCACTGGGGCCGGACGCCACCGGGGTCGGCTGGATCTACCAGTACGCGCTGGTCGACCGCACGGGCGGGCACGACCTGGCCCAGCTGCGCTCGCTGCAGGACTGGTTCCTGCGCTACGAGCTGAAGACCCTGCCCAACGTCGCCGAGGTGGCCAGCATCGGCGGCATGGTCAAGCAGTATCAGGTGGTCCTCGACCCGGTGCGCATGGCCAGCCGCGGAGTGACCCAGCAGCAGATAGCCAGCGCCGTCGAGCGCGCGAATCGGGAGACCGGCGGCAGCGTGCTGGAGCTGGCGGAGACCGAGTTCATGGTGCGCGCTTCCGGCTACCTGCAGACCCTCGAGGACTTCCGCGCCATCCCTCTGCGCCTGGACGCCAACGGTGTGCCGGTGACCCTGGGCGAGGTGGGCCGGGTGCGGCTCGGCCCCGAGATGCGCCGCGGCATCGCCGAACTGGACGGGGAGGGCGAGGTGGTAGGCGGTGTGGTGATCCTGCGCAGCGGCAAGAACGCCCGGGACACCCTGGCTGCGGTGCAGACGCGGCTGGCCGAGCTGCAGAAGACTCTGCCCGAAGGCGTGGAGATCGTCACCACCTACGACCGCAGCGGGCTGATCGACCGCGCAGTGGAGAACCTCAGCCACAAGCTGGTCGAGGAGTTCATCGTGGTGGCGCTGGTCTGCGCGCTATTCCTCTGGCACCTGCGCTCGTCGCTGGTGGCCATCGTCTCGTTGCCGGTGGGCGTATTGATCGCCTTCATCGTCATGCAGCGCCAGGGGATCAACGCCAACATCATGTCCCTCGGCGGCATCGCCATAGCCGTCGGCGCCATGGTCGACGCCGCGGTGGTGATGATCGAGAACGCCCACAAGCACATTGAGCACTGGCGCGCGGCGCATCCGGGCCAGAGGCTTTCGGGCGATACCCATTGGCGGGTGATCACCGAGGCGGCGATGGAGGTCGGCCCGGCGCTGTTCTTCAGCCTGCTGATCATCACCCTGTCGTTCATCCCGGTGTTCACCTTGGAGGCCCAGGAAGGACGGCTGTTCGGCCCGCTGGCCTTCACCAAGACCTACGCCATGGCCGCTGCGGCAGGGCTGTCGGTGACCCTGGTGCCGGTGCTGATGGGCTACTGGATTCGCGGACGGATACCCGACGAGGCGCAGAACCCGCTCAACCGCCTGTTGATCCGCCTATACCGCCCGGCCCTGGAGTGGGTGCTGCGCTGGCCCAGGGCGACCCTGGTGGCGGCCCTGCTGGTGTTTCTCACCAGCCTCTGGCCGGCCAGCCGCTTGGGCGGCGAGTTCCTGCCGCCCCTGGATGAGGGCGACCTGCTCTACATGCCCACCGCGCTGCCGGGGCTTTCGGCGCAGAAGGCGAGCCAGCTGCTGCAGCAGACCGACCGCCTGATCAAGTCGGTGCCCGAGGTGGCGCGGGTGTTCGGCAAGGCCGGACGCGCCGACAGCGCCACCGACCCGGCACCGCTGGAGATGTTCGAGACCACCATCCAGTTCAAGCCCAAGGACCAGTGGCGGCCGGGCATGACCCCGGAGAAGCTGATCGAGGAGTTGGACCGGACGGTGCAGGTACCGGGGTTGGCCAACCTGTGGATTCCGCCGATCCGCAACCGCATCGACATGCTCGCCACCGGGATCAAGAGCCCCATTGGGGTCAAGGTCGCCGGCACCGACCTGGCGCGGATCGACGCGGCGACCCAGGCGGTGGAGCGCGTCGCCAAGACGGTGCCGGGCGTCGCCTCGGCGCTGGCCGAGCGCCTCGCCGGCGGGCGCTACGTCGACGTCGACATCGACCGCGCCGCCGCCGCCCGCTACGGGTTGAACATCGCCGACGTGCAGGCCATCGTCGCCGGCGCCGTCGGCGGCCGGACCATCGGCGAGACCGTCGAGGGGCTGGCCCGCTATCCGATCAACCTGCGCTATCCGCGCGAATGGCGCGACTCGATCACCGCCCTGCGCGAGCTGCCGATCTACACCCCTCGGGGCAGCCAGATCACCCTCGGCACCGTGGCGCGGATCGGCATCAGCGACGGTCCGCCGATGCTGAAAAGCGAGAACGCGCGCCTCTCCGGCTGGGTCTACGTCGACGTGCGCGGCCGCGACCTGGCCTCGGTGGTGGCCGACCTGCGCGCGGCGATCGAACGGGAGGTCCGCCTGGAGCCGGGCATGAGCCTCAGCTTCTCCGGCCAGTTCGAGTTCCTCGAGCGTGCCAACGCCCGCCTCAAGCTGGTGGTGCCGGCCACCTTGCTGATCATCTTCGTACTGCTCTACCTGACCTTCTCCCGCTTCGGCGAGGCCCTGCTGATCATGGCCACCCTGCCGTTCGCCCTCACCGGTGGGGTCTGGTTCCTCTACCTGCTCGGCTACCACTTGTCGGTGGCCACCGGCGTCGGCTTCATCGCCCTGGCCGGGGTCGCCGCCGAGTTCGGCGTGATCATGCTGCTGTACCTGAAGAACGCCTGGCACGAACGTCTGGCCGTCGGCCAGAGCGACGAGGCGGCGCTGCTCGAGGCCATCCGCGAGGGCGCCGTGCAGCGCGTGCGGCCCAAGGCGATGACCGTGGCGGTGATCATCGCCGGCCTGCTGCCGATCCTCTGGGGCAGCGGTACCGGCAGCGAGATCATGAGCCGCATCGCCGCGCCCATGGTCGGCGGCATGGTCAGTGCGCCGCTGCTCTCCCTGTTCGTCCTGCCGGCGGCCTATCGCCTGATGCGCCGCCGGCAGGCTTCACCAACCTCAATCCAAACCGGAGTACAACCATGAAAGTTCCGTTTTTCGCGATTGCCGTCCTTGCCCTGGTTCCGGCCGTGCAGGCTGCCGAAAGGCAGGCGATGCCCGGCCACGACGGCCACGGACAGATGACCCATCAGGCTGCCGCCGCCAAGCCCGCCACCGCCAGCGCCACCGGCACGGTGAAGAAGCTCGACCCGCAGAAGGGCGCCATCACCATTGCCCACGGCCCGGTCCCGGTGCTGAAGTGGCCGGCCATGGTCATGCCGTTCAAAGCCACTGCCGAGCAGATGGAAGGGCTCAAGGCGGGTGACAAGGTAAGCTTCGAATTCACCCACGAGGGCATGGCGACCATCGTCAGCATCCAAGGCCAGTCCTGACCCCCGGCGGGGCCGGCCCGGCCGGCCCCTTCGGCGTTGCACGGCCGCTGGTGCCAGACTCGCTACCGGCGGTACGAGCCCCGGCGAGCAATCGAGGCACGCTGCAGTCGAAGGGAGGAATGCCGCCGCGACGATCGAATGCGGCAGCGCACGGGAGGAGCGACCCATGCACCGGATTCCCCGCGACAAAGGCCAGGACAGCACGCTGGCCCTGATACACGACCCCTATCGGTTCATCGCCAAGCGGTGTCGCCTCCACGGTTCGGAACTTTTCGAAACCCGGCTCCTGCTGACAATGACCCTCTGCATGAGCGGAGCCGAGGCGGCCCGGCTGTTCTACGAGCCCGAGCGCTTCATGCGTCAGGGCGCGATGCCGCGCCGGGTGCAGAAAAGCCTTTTCGGCGTGGGCGGGGTGCAGGGACTGGATGGCGACGCGCACCGGCACCGCAAGCGCATGTTCGTTGCGCTGCTCATGGACCCCGTGAGGGTCGCCCTGCTGGTCGAGGCGGCTCGCAGCGAGTGGCGAGCATGCGGGCGGTGATGGGCGTCGATGGAAAGGGTGGTTCTCTACGACTCGCTGCAGGAAATGCTGACCTGGGCCGTATGCGCATGGGCTTGGGTTCCGCTTGCCGAGGAAGAAGCCGGGCGCCGTGCGCATGAGGTCGCCTTGCTGTTCGATTACGCTGCTGGGGCCGAAGTATTGGCGGTCGCGTCTGGCACGCAAGCGGAGCGAGTTCTGGATCGAGGATGTCATCGCCATGATTCGGGCCGGACGGCTGCAACCCCTACCGGAAAGTGCAGCCCACGTGATTTCCTGGCATCTCGAGGCGGATGGCACCCTGTTCGACCTCCATGCGGCCGCGATCGAACTGCTGAATGTAATCAGGCCCGTCGTGGCGGTCGCCGTCTACCTCACCTTCATCGTCAGGGCAATCGCGTGAACGACTTTACTCCCCTCACCCATTCATGGGAGGGGGGCCGGGGGAGCGGGCAAATGGGCAGCGATGGCTTGTTTTCCCTCTCCCCAGCCCTCTCCCGCACGCGGGAGAGGGAGTGAACGGCTCTGCGCCTGCCCCTTCATGCGATTGCCCTGGACCGCGCCATTGAGCTGCCATTGGACTCCGCTGCCTGTACGCTATAATTTTCTGTCGGCGCTGTGGCAAGGAGTCGTCCGCAGAGCTCAGCCCGAATCCTGTCGCGCCTCCCAGCGCTTCGACGTGCAATTGTCGGAATTAAGCAATACCTATGTTTGGATATTCACGCCTGTTAGTCGTTGGCCTGTGTGCCTGCCTCGCCGTGCCGGCCCTGGCCAGCAATAACTCCTCGCCGCAGAGCCGCCAGGAGCAAATCCATGAGTTGGGCCACAGCGTGATGCCCTTCACCCTCAGTCGCACCCTGCACGTCTTTCGCATGACCGAAACCGGCGGCAGCATGCGGGTCGTCATCCGCACGGCGAGCGCGGCGGATCAGCTGCCGAGCATCCAGCGGCACCTCCTGCACTTGTTGGCGCGCTTCTCCAGCGGCGACTTCTCCATCCCGGCCAGCCTGCATGGCGAGAGCATGCCGGGCCTCAAGGAGCTGGAGGCCGGCGCCTCGCGAATGAAGGTCACCTACGCGCCGTTGCCCAACGGCGGTGAAATCCGTTTCGAGGCCGGCGACCTCGAGATGATCACCGCCGTTCATCGTTGGTTCGGCGCCCAGTTGTCCGAGCATGGGACGGATGCGATGGCGGAGTGAGGGGGCTTCCTCCCCAGTACCAGCCGCGAGCCCATCGCTGGCGTGGCCTTCAGAGGGGCGAGTCGAATGACCTGGACGTGTTGGCCTCATGGGCTGTTCGTCAAACTGTCATGTGGATGTAGGGAATCCATGCATGGATGGAATAGTGGATCACGCGCTGAAGCCGCTATGGAAGGGGCTTTACCTGGTTCGCCTGGTACTGTGGCTTGTGTTTGAAATGCTCTTCGAAGTGGTTGCCGGGTGGGTTGGCTGGTGCATTTGCAGGGTGCTCAGCCTTAACTCGTTTCCGAAGGAGCAAATCGGCGAATACGAGAAAGCGTCACGTCCTGTGGCCATGTCAGCGTGTTTGGCAGGCATGGTTTCACTACTTGTGTTGGGTGCGGCTTTGGCATTCGTGGATGGTGTCGGTGCCACATGACGGTGGGTTCAAAGTCGCTCGCTCATAGAGACACGCTGAGGCGTACCCTGCAGATCAATTATTGGGTTTCCAGAGCGAATGCTGCTTCTTGCCAGACCTGTAAGTGAAGAAGATATCCAGTGCATATGTGATTTTCCACAGAGCGAAGAGGAATTGTATTTTCTGTTTCCGAAAGCATCATATCCGCTGACGGTAGAAGCATTGAGGGATGCAGTCGCTCAGCGAGCTGACTCAACAGTCGTGGAGGCAGATGGTGTGGTTGTCGGTTTTGCAAATTTCTATCGCTGGGAGCCCTGTGGCGCTTGCTCTATTGGAAATGTCATCGTATCCCCGCTGAGTCGTGGGCGTGGCGTAGGCCGCTATCTCATCGAGCGGATGATTGAGTTGGCATTTTCCAAGCATAAAGCCGCTCAGGTAACGGTATCCTGTTTCAATCAAAATATTGTCGGCCTGCTGCTGTACCCGAAGCTTGGGTTCAGGCCATATGCCATTGAAGAGCGGAAAGACAAGAAAGGGAAGCGGGTTGCACTCATTCATATGAAGTTGTTGCAGAGGGCAATCTGAATCGGCACTCCAGCAATATTTTTTATCCTTGGCGTAGTTTTCGCCCTGTCATGCGCTCGCGGTTGCATTATTGCAGACTTGATAGTCGAAAATTGCCTTGATGCGTGATTAGCTACTCTCTTTCATTGTCTTGGGATTTGCCTTGTAAGTGCTCGAGCGAAATTTCCCTGGGTTTTCTGCTGTTCCGAACCAGGCCAACCCCTGTATTTCAGTGGCTTGCACGGGCAATGCAGGGGAAAAATATCGGATTATTTTTCTTCGAGCACTTAAGTTTTATCTGTTTTTTGGTTGTATTCTGCTCCCTCAAGGAGGATACGCATGAAAGCTGAAAATTTCGCGCTTGAAGACTATTTCAAGAGAATCGGTTATCGCGACGATGCCCAGGCGGATATTGCCACCGTAACCAAGTTGATGCGCTGCCAGTTGTTCACTGTGCCGTTCGAGAATCTCGACGTTCAGGCGGGCAAGGTGGTTTCGCTGGTGCCGGAGGAGATTGTCGAGAAGATAGTCGGGCGCAATCGCGGCGGCTATTGCTATGAAGTCAATGGACTCTTTTGCATGGCGCTCGAGGCGCTGGGCATTGCTTACCGGTTCGTGGCAGCGCGGCCCATGTTCTACCCGGTAAGACGGCCGAAAACGCATATGGCTGTTGTCTTGACACTGAAGGGCGAGCAATGGCTGTGCGATCTGGGCTTTGGCAGCTATGGCATCCGGGCTCCCCTGCGGCTCGATGTGGTCGATGCCGAAGTGAGGCAAGATGACGATGTCTTCATGCTGAGCCGGCCGAACGAGCGAGAGTATCTATTGGCTGCGCTCGTGAATGGGGAGTGGGTCAATCAATATGCCTTCGACCTGTCGCCTCAGGAGTGGATCGATTTTGCGCCGGCAAATTATTTGAACTCCACACACCCTGAGGCCATTTTTGTGCAGAAGCTGCTCGTGGTGCGCCATGCCCCCACGGGGAGGGCGATTCTTTTCGGCGATACGCTGAAGACGGTAAGGGATGGGGAAATTCATGTGGAGTCCGTGACAGCGGAGGATATCGACGCGACTCTGGTCAATACCTTTGGGCTGCCTGGAATGAGTGGCATGCTTTGATGGTGAAGGGGGCCGCCCGGCAAACCACGCCAAGGCCGACTGGCTGCGGCAAGGTAAGTCAGTGGGTTCTTCTTCCAGAGAGTGAGCCTCTTGGCCCGCGGCTTCGTCGCCTGCCCGTGTTGAATACCAAGGAGAGATCATGTCCGACCTGAAAGACCCCAGGGTGCTGTTCGCCGCCGAGAGAACCTTGCTGGCGTGGAACAGGACCAGCCTGACCTTGATTGCCTTCGGCTTCGTGGTCGAGCGCTCCGGTCTGCTGGTTCAGGCGATCGCCCCCGACAGCCAGGCGGCGAAGGCCTCTGTCGTCACGTTCTGGCTTGGCCTGGCCTTTATCGCGCTGGGAGCTTTTGTGGCCATCTATTCATCCCGGCAATATCAGATCGTTCTGAAGACGCTGACACCTGCCGAGTATCCGCCGGGCTACGGCGCCCGCTGGGGCGTTGCCGTGAACCTGAGCGTTGCGCTGCTCGGCACCTGTCTGGCGCTTGTCCTGTATGCGCTCTGAGCCATGCATGACAATGCATGCGATAAACGCGTGATAGCTGACGATAGCGGTATCCTCGCTCACTCTGGCGGCAAAGGAGAGGGTCATGGGAAAGCATTCGATGATCGCAAAGTGGTTGCGCGTGACCGGAATTACTCTTGGCCTCTTTACGGGCGGTGTCGCCAACGCCGGAGGATTGATCGGCGATGTCATCAACGGGGTCGCCCCGGAGGGAAGTACCGAGCTTGACGAGGCCCATCGCCAGATCAAGGCGCTCATTCCGCCACCTCAGGCAATCGGGGGAGGCGCTGGCATTACCCTCGACGAAGCCCTTGTGCAGGCCGGGGCACCCGTACTCCAGGAGCTTATCGTCCACTCGCGCGACGATGCGCTGCGTAATGGCGTGCAGCCAATGCCGCCGGACATTCGGCGCAACCTCACAGGTTTCCTGCCGGAGCCTGTTCTGGAGGCTGCGCGATACCGGGTGCAGGGCGGTGATGACTTCACGTTGCAGTTGAATCTAATCCGCTATGGCGATGCACGGGCGATCACCCTTGATTACGTAATTATTTTCAAGGAATCCGACGATGCGCTCTACAACCCCACGCTATGGGCACATGAATTGACCCACGTCGATCAATACCAGCGTTGGGGTATCCAGGAGTTTTCCATTCGATACCTCAGGAACTATGAAGCCGTGGAACGGGAGGCATACGAGGCCGAGACGCGTTATGTGGCGTGGGCGAGTCTGCAAAACACTCAAAGGCTGGCCTCCAGCGGCAACCCGATCGATGCCACGGCAGCAAACCGTCCGGTTTACCCCTTTCCCGTTGGCGATACCTCCAGCAGGTGCGGTACTGCTGTCACTGCATGCCAAGTCAATGGCTCGGCACCGGTCGGCACGCCATGCTGGTGCAATACGCCGGGGGGCGCGGCAGCGGGCTCGCTGATTCCAGACACTGCGAGCGACAACGTCACGACGGTAGCTCCGCCACCTGTACCGGCCAATGCATGCGCCACCGCGCGCGGCTCATGCCCTCTGGATGTTGAAATCGGTGCTGGCTCCCCCTGTGCCTGCGTTACGCCCCAAGGAAGCTTTTCGGGCACCGCCCAACAGAAGAACCTGGGCGACAGGTGCGCAACCCTCACCGGGACATGCCCACTGGCGACGCCACTGCTTTCCGGAGAACCCTGCTCTTGTCCGAGTCAGACGGGACCGATAGGGGGGCAGGTGCCCTGACCGCGGTGCTTGATTGTCCGAGGGCAACACGAGCTGCTGAAGGTGTGATTTTCGTGCCCAATGGGGTGGGCGAAAGGAAGGGGGGCTTTCCCCGCCAATTGGAGTGTCAGGAGAAGGATATGACTGAGTCACTGCAGCAACTGCTCGCCGAACTCGAACACTTCGGCGAAACGAACGACCGCACGATCAGCGAGCGTCCCCGGCGCATGCTGAACATCACACGCGATACGGGCGAATTCCTTTCGGTTCTCATCCGAGCGACGAATGCCCGGCGTGTGCTGGAAATTGGAACGTCCAACGGCTATTCGACTTTATGGCTCGCCGATGCCGCCCGCGCCACAGGCGGTCGGGTCATGACGGTGGAACTTTCCGAATTCAAGCTTGAATTGGCTGCGCGCAACTTCGCACGTTCCGGTCTCTCTCCGCTGATCGCCCAGATCCATGGCGACGCGGGGCAGATACTTGCCGAGGCGAATGACGAAAGCTTCGATTTGATCTTCCTTGATTCGGAGCGACCCGAATATCCGGGCTGGTGGCCCGACATCAGAAGGGTGGTGCGCCAAGGCGGATTGCTTGTGGTGGACAATGCCATTTCCCATCCGGAGCAGCTGGCGCCTTTCGTCGTTCTTGTCGAGGCGGACCCCGAGTTCACGTCATGCCTAGTGCCCATCGGGAAAGGTGAATTCCTGGCCACGCGCTCTGCATAGGCTTCGTCTTCCATCGGCCTCTGAGCCTGAGTGATCCCCGCAAAATCACCCCAGTTCCTGCGCTTGCCGGTAGACCTCCCGCCGCAGGGCCAGCTCCAGGTTGCGCAGCGTCTCCCGGGAAATGGCTCCCGCCCCGGTGCGTGCATACTCCAGTCCCGGCCGCCACAGCGACAGCACGTGCTTGCCCTTGAGACTGTTGCTCTGGAAACGCCGTTCATGCCCCGCCTCCTGTGCCTGCAGACCCAGCAGGCACAGCGCGTAGTTGGCCAGCACGGCAATCAGCAGCAGGATCTCGATGCGCCGCGGGCAGCGGCTGCGATGCAGTCCCAGGCCGCTCCCCAGCCGATGGCTCTTCAGATCGCGGAAGCCTTCCTCGACCTGCATGCGCCGCTGGTAGATCGCCACGACCTGCGCGGCATTCCACTGCGCCTCGGGCAGGTTGCTGGCCAGCAGCCAGGGCTCGCGCGGGTGGACGACTTCGCAGACCGGCAGCGAGCGTCCGGCCAGCAGGATCGCGGCCCGCAGCAGGAACCGCTTGCCGGCGGCATCGATCGGCGACCCGTCCACCAGGAGCAACGGATGCCGGAGCGAGCCCGGCAGGGCACGGCGCATGACCCAGTAGAACAACCCCCGCTCGGCCTGCAGCTGGCGGTTGCCGAGCAGGCGGTCGACCCGCTCGATGGCATGCCTGGGCCAGGCCGAGCCGGGCATCGAACGCCCCAGTGCGGTCAGGGTCAGGCGGCGGCCCTGCAGCAGGGCGGCCACCGCGGCCATCAGGGCTTCGAGACGGCGGGCATGGATCGTGGAGAGTGCCTTGGCGAAGGCGGCGTGCAAGAACTGGACGGTCTGCATGGGGTCTGGGGACATCGGTCAGTTTGGTGACAACCAACGTGCCCGCCCATGCAGGCCTCTTCAAGCCATACGTTATTGATTTATAAGGATAATTTATGTGGATCACCCAGCCTCTGAGCCCGGAATACGGGGCGATGAATGCGGGTTGCCCCACCTGGATGTCAGGCAGGGTGAGCACGCCTTGTCTGTCCAATCGCTTTTCAAAGCCGCTCCTCAATACTGCAGACAATGCGATGGCAGCCTGGCGGCCATTGTAGTTTTCGATGTATTGCCCGACATCCCCGATTGGTCGCTGAAGGGTATACCCGCCAAGAGAATGTCTTTGTTCGGGGATAGTGGCATATAGCAAGCTTTTTGCACTCCCCTATAGCCGTCTGTCGGCTTTTCCAAGTTTTAGTAATAACGCAGTGGATTTTAAGTAAAATATTGCACAGTTTGCGTCATTTATTGCCTATGAAACGAGCCGGGCATGCCTGCATGCAGCGTTGCCTGGACTCATCCCTTTTGTCGCTGTTTTTGGGGGAAGCCATGTCTTCACCACGACCAAACAGGACACAACAAGGTCCTTTGCGGGTGGACCTTGCGCTGCAGGGAGGCGGTGCCCATGGAGCTTTTACTTGGGGCGTGCTTGACCGGCTGCTTGAAGAGCCGAAACTTCAGTTGGAAGGCATTTCGGGGACCTCGGCCGGTGCCATGAATGCGGCCGTCCTGGTGGACGGCTACGCCAGAGACGGGGCAACGGGTGCCCGCCACGCGCTGGAGGCGTTCTGGCGCAGGGTGTCGAAGGCCTCGCAGTTCAGTCCCTTCCGGCGCAGCCCGCTCGACGTGTTGCTGGGGCGCTGGACACTGGACTACTCGCCTATGTTCATGACGATGGACATGATCGCGCGGGTATTCTCCCCCTATGATCTGAACCCGGCCGGGAACAATCCCTTGCGCACCATCCTGGCGGAATCCATCGATTTTTCGCATCTGGCCGACGGGCCGATCAAGCTGTTCGTGACGGCGACCAATGTGCGCACCGGGCGCGGCCGCGTATTCCGCAACAGCGATCTGACGCTCGATGCGCTGCTGGCGTCGGCCTGTCTGCCAAACCTGTTCCAGGCCATCGAGATCGACGGTGATGCCTACTGGGATGGGGGGTATGCCGGTAATCCCACGATCACCCCGCTGGTGCGTGAGTGCGAGTCGAGCGACACCATCCTGGTGCAGATCAATCCCATCGAACGTCCCGGCACGCCGCGCTCGGCACGCAATATCCTCAGCCGCCTCAATGAAGTTTCTTTCAATTCCGTGCTGTTGAAGGAGCTGAAGATGATCGCTCTGCTGCGTCAGATGGTTTGTCTTGGCGATGACGAAAGCGCCCGCTGGGCATCGATGCGGATTCACCGCATTTCCAGCGATGTATTGCTGGAGCTGGGCTATTCGTCGAAGCTGAACGGGGAGTGGGCGTTTCTGACGATGCTGCGTGACCAGGGGCGAAAGGCGGCCGAAGGCTTCCTCGAGGCCCATCGCGCGGACCTGGGCAAGCGTTCGACTCTGGATCTGGATGCCCTGCTGGAAGGGGTATGACGGCTGATGTCGCTGGTCGTTCCACCATTGCTCGATCCGGACGTTGAGGTGACTGCCTGGAGCCCGTCACTGTCCATCCTCAACGCGGCGGATACTGCGACAGCACCCTGGCTACGATTTCGCGGACCATCCGGGTGCGTTCGGCCGGGTTGTAGGAGCCGCTGCGGAGGATCTGCTGGGCGCTGCCGCGCCAGACCAGCTTGCCGTCGCGGGCGTCGTGGAAGTCGATCTGCAGGGTGCCGACCCGGTAGTCGTAGGTGCGGGTTTCGCCATAGCCCGGGCCGCCCCAGTAGCCGTACCAGGGGTTGCCCCAGTAGCCGCCGGAGTAAGTGGTGATTTGGCTCTGGCGCTGGTCGACGATCAGCCAGACCTGCACCTTGATATCGCCCGGGCTGCCGGGCGGGGCCGGGCGCAGGCCGCGCTGGTCGAGTTGGTCGGCCACGGCGGCGCGCATGCGCTGTTCGGTGAGATCGCTCTTCAGGCGCGGGTCGGCGGGGCGGTACTGCAGCGCCGGTTCTTGCCAGCTCCAGCTGCGATAGGCGGCGAAGTCGCGGTTGGGGTCGAAGTCGCGCTCGAGTTGGACGCTCTTGCAGGCTGCGAGCAGCAGCAGAAGGGGTAGCAGCAGACGGGTTCGCATGGTGGTTCCTCCGGTTGCAGTGCGTACGGCAGATGGACTGTCGCGGGCTTTTCCCCCCTCATCCCGGCCTTCTCCGCCGAGGGACGAGTCTACGGCGGAAAGCCCTCCAGGGCGCGGCGGGTCGCCTGGTGCAGGGCTTTGGCGCGGCCGGTCTGGCCGTCGTCGACCGTGGCCTCGCCGCTGCCGCGCCACACCCGTCGGCCGTCGGCGCCATCGATGAGAGCGACGTGCACCACCAGCACCTGTTCCTCGTAGCGGTAGACGAGGGGAACCCGGCCCCATACCCCGTAATGATCCCAGTGGTAGCCGTAGTAGCCGCCAAAGCGGCCGTAGTAATCCCTGTAGGTGCGGATGCGCCGCTTCAAGGCCAGCCGCGCGGTGACCCGCAGATCCGCCACGGCGCCCGGGCGGGCCGGGCGCAGGCCGCGCTGGTCCAGCTCGGCGGACAGGATTTCCTGCACCTGGCCGGACCCCAGGCCGGCGCCGCCGTCCGGCGGGCGATCGTCCAGCCAGGCCCAGTCGCGGTAGGCGGCGTAGTCCCGTGGGGTGGCCGGATAGACGCCGAACTCGAAGACCGTGGCGGCCGCGGGCGGCGCCGGGGGCAGGGGAGCGGACTCGGCACGGTAGGGATTGG
The DNA here is from genome assembly GCF_054779355.1 of Azotobacter armeniacus. Classification (NCBI taxonomy): domain Bacteria; kingdom Pseudomonadati; phylum Pseudomonadota; class Gammaproteobacteria; order Pseudomonadales; family Pseudomonadaceae; genus Azotobacter; species Azotobacter armeniacus. The sequence continues at coordinate 98,056 of NZ_BAAGYK010000035.1, read as the reverse complement.
GGCTCTGGCAGGCGCCGAGCGCGAGGCAGAGCGACAGTGCGGCCAGGCGGTGCATTGGTGTTCCTCGGCGATGGCCCCTCACCCCGGCCCTCACCCCGGCGGGGAGAGGGAGGCGCGCATGGCTTGCCTGCGGCGTCCGGCTTGGCTACCACCCTGTTTTCAGCTTAGCAAACCGGGCGCGGCCGGCAGACCCAGTGCAGGTAGCGGCCGAGGCCGGCGAAGCTCGGGTGGCGACGGTAGGCCAGTTCCATTTCCAAGAGATCGAGCAGTTCCGCTTTGGCCTGGAATTCCGCCGGCATGTAATCGTGGAAGACGCGCACGCCGCTGGTGCTGTCGATGTGCCAGGCGGCCTGCATCTTGGCAGCCAGTTCGCGCGGGTCCAGCGGGCGCTGTGGGGTCAGGCTGCGGCCTTCGCCGGCGAACTGCTCCTTGCGCAGCTTGCGGAAGTGGCCCTTGAGCAGGTTGCGGTAGATCAGAGCGTCCTTGTTGTAGAAGGCCAGCGACAGCCAGCCGCCGGGCGCGGTGAGCTGGTGCAGCACGGGGAGGATGCGGTGCGGCTCGGCCAGCCATTCCAGCACGGCGTGGCAGAGTACCAGGTCGAAGGGCTCGTTGAGCTGGCCGAGCAGTTCCTGCCAGGGCGCCTGGAGGAAGGTGGCGCGCTGCCCGGCGGCGGCGAAGCGTTCGCGGGCGGCGTCGAGCATGGGCGCGGCCGGTTCGGCGAGGGTCACGAGGTGGCCACGCTCGGCCAGCCAGAGCGCCATGTGGCCGAGCCCGGCGCCGACATCGAGCACCCGCAGCGGGCGCTCGGGCAGCGCCTCGGCCAGATCGGCCTGGAGCACGGCGAGGCGGACCGCGCCCTTGGCGCCGCCGTAGATCTTCTCGGCGAAACGCAGGGCCAGGTCGTCGAAGTGGCGGTCGCTCATTGGGCGAAGCGCCGTTCGCTGTCGGCCAGCTTGGCGCACACCACTTCGTCCAGATCCAGGCCGAGTTCGGCGCAGAGCAGCAGGAGGTAGAGGACCACGTCGCCGATCTCCTGGCCGGTATGGGCCAGCTCATCGGCGGGCAGGGCGCGGGATTCGTCCTCGCTCTTCCATTGGAAGATTTCCACCAGCTCGGCCATTTCCACGCTGGCGGCCATGGCCAGGTTCTTTGGGCTGTGGAAGCGCCGCCAGTGGTTGGCGTCGCGGATGGCGTGCAGACGGCGGGTGAGTTCGGTGGTGTTCATTGCGGGGCTCCTGCTGAAAGGCGCATAGCTTCGGCCGCCGACGGCCGGGCCGCAAGTGCGCCGCCCCTCCCGCAGACAGGAGGGGCGCCCGGATCAGTATTCCCAGAAGATCCGCTGCAGCTCCTTGCTGTCCTGCGTCCTGGTCAGGGCGACCGCGGCGAGGATGCGCGCCTTCTGCGGGTTGAGGTCGTGGGCGACCACCCAGTCGTACTGGTCGTCCGGCTGCTCGGCGTTGCGCAGGACGAAGCCGCCCTGATCGACGCGCGAGGCGCGGATGATCTGCAGGCCTTTCTGGCGCAGCGCTTGCAGGGTCGGCACCACGGGGGCGGCGACCGAGCCATTGCCGGTGCCAGCGTGGACGATGGCTGTGGCGCCGGCCCGGGCGAAGGCTTGGTAGGCGATATCGTCGAGGTTGCCGTAGGCGTAGGCGATATCCACCCGCGGCAGGCTGGTGATCTGCCGGATGTCGAACTCGGAGTGTTGCGTATGGCGCTTGGCCGGCAGGCGGAACCAGTAGCTCCTGCCTTCCACCACCATGCCCAGCGGGCCCCAGGGGCTCTTGAAGGCTTCGGTCTTGATGTTCAGCGCCTTGCTGACGTCGCGTCCGGAGTGGATCTCGTCGTTCAGCGTCACCAGCACGCCCTTGCCGCGCGCCTCCGGATTGCCGGCCACGGCGACAGCGTTGTACAGGTTGAGGGTGCCGTCGGCGGACAGGGCGGTGCCCGGGCGCATGGAGCCGACCAGTACGATGGGCTTGTCGGTGCGCTCCACCAGGGTCAGGAAGTAGGCGGTCTCCTCCAGGGTGTCGGTGCCATGGGTGATGACGATGCCGTCGACCTCCGGGTGCTCGGCCAGCTCGGCGACGCGCCGGCCGAGCTGCAGCAGCTGCTCGTTGCCGAAGCTTTCCGATGCGATCTGCAAGACCTGCTCGCCGCGCACCTCGGCCAGCTCCCGGATCTGCGGCACACTGTCGATCAGTTGCTCGACCGGGATCTTGGCCGCCTGGTAGGTGGCGCTGTTGGCGGCACTGGCGCCGGCGCCGGCAATGGTGCCGCCGGTGGCGAGGATCGTCACCCGGGGCAGCTGGCGCATCGTTTCGGGCTGCGCGGCCTCTTCGGCGTGCAGGCCGGGCGGGAGCAGCAGGGTCAGGGCGAGGAGGGCAGGAGCGAGCGCGGGCAGACAGTTCTTCATGTGGGTGCTCTCAATGCGGGAGGATCTTGGCGAGGAACTGCTGGGCGCGCTCGCTGCGTGCCGAGACGTCACCGAAGAATTCTTCCGTGGCGCAGTCCTCGACGATGCTCCCGCGGTCCATGAAGATCACCCGGTTGGCGACCTTGCGGGCGAAGCCCATCTCGTGAGTCACGCACATCATGGTCATGCCCTCCTGGGCGAGCTGGACCATCACGTCGAGCACTTCGTTGACCATCTCCGGGTCGAGCGCCGAGGTCGGTTCGTCGAACAGCATCACCACCGGGTCCATGGCCAGCGCGCGGGCGATGGCCACGCGCTGCTGCTGGCCGCCGGAGAGCTGGCCGGGGTGCTTGTGGGCGTGGGCCTTGAGACCGACCCGGTCGAGCAGCGCCAGGCCCTTCTCGGTGGCTTCCTCCTTGCCGCGGCCGAGCACCTTGATCTGCGCGAGGGTCAGGTTCTCGGTGACCGACAGGTGGGGGAACAGCTCGAAGTGCTGGAACACCATGCCGACCCGGGCGCGCAGTTTCGGCAGGTCGGTCTTCCGATCGGCGAGGGAGGTGCCGTCGACCACGATGTCGCCCTGCTGGAAGGGCTCCAAGGCGTTGACGCACTTGATCAGGGTGGACTTGCCGGAGCCGGACGGCCCGCAGACCACCACCACCTCGCCCTTCTGCACCTCGGTGGTGCATTCGGTCAGGACCTGGAAGTCCCCATACCACTTGCTGACGTTCCGGATCGAAATCATACGGTTAACCTTTTCTGCAGACGCTTGACCAGCTGCGAGGCGGCGAAGCTGACGACGAAGTACACCAGACCGGCGAAGATCAGGAATTCGTGGGGCTGGCCGATGATGTCGCCGCGCGAGCGGGCGGCATTGAGGAAGTCCATCAGGCCGACGCTGTAGACCAGCGAGGTGTCCTGGAAGAGGATGATGCTCTGCTGCAGCAGCAGCGGGGTCATCTTGCGGAACGCCTGGGGCAGGATGATCAGGCGCATGTTCTGCCCATAGGTCATTCCCAGCGCCTGGGCGGCGCTCATCTGGCCCTTGGGAATGGCCTGGATGCCGGCGCGGACGATCTCGCAGTAGAAAGCCGCCTCGAACATGACGAAGGCCACCAGGCAGGAGGCGAAGGCGCCCACCGGGGTGTCCTCGCCGGTGATCTCGCGCAGCACGAAGGGCACCGCGAAATAGAACCAGGTGATCACTAGCAGCAGCGGAATCGAGCGGAAGTAGTTGACGTAGGTGGCGGCGATGCTGGCCAGCAGGCGGTTGTGCGCCAGGCGCATCATCGCCAGCAGAGTGCCCAGCAGTACGCCGCCGAGCACGCCCAGCACGAGCAGCAGCAGGGTGGTCTGCATGCCGTCCCAGAGCGCCGGAAGCGCGGCGGGGATCGAGCTGAAATCCATCATTTGCCTCCCGTGGCGATCAGGCCAGGTACCGCGACTTTCTTCTCGACGACGCGCATGAACAGCATCAGGCTCATGTTCAGGGTGAAGTAGATCAGTGTGGCCAGGGTGAAGGCCTCGAACAGATGGGCGGAGAACTCCGCAGTCTGCTTGGTTTGCGCCAGCAGCTCCATCAGGCCGATCAGCGAGGCCACCGAGGAGTTCTTGAAGATGTTGAGAAACTCCGAGGTGAGCGGCGGGATGATGATCCGGAAGGCTTGCGGCAGCAGCACCTGGCGGTAGATCTGGCCAGGCCGCAGGCCCAGCGCCAGGGCCGCCGCGCTCTGGCCGGCGGGCAGCGCCTGAATGCCGGTGCGTACCTGCTCGCAGACCCGTGCGGCGGTGAACAGGCCGAGGCACACCACCACGCTCAGGTAGGCCGAGGTGGCCGGGCTGAGGTCCTGCTTGAACCACAGCTCGAGCGGCTCGGGCAACAGGTCCGGCACCAGGAAGTACCAGAGGAACAGCTGCACCAGGAGCGGCACGTTGCGGAAGATTTCCACATAGACGGTGGCGATGCCGGAGAGCCAGCGGTTCGGCAGGGTGCGCAGCACGCCGAGCAGCGAGCCCAGCAGCAGGGCGATGATCCAGCCGACCAGGGCGACGGCGAGGGTCCAGCCGAAGCCGGCGATGAACCAGTCGAGGTAGATCTCCTCGCCGATCCCGGTGGACCTGAAGAACACGCCCCAGTCCCAGTTGTAATCCATGGGGGGATTTCCTCTGATCTGCAACACAAGGGAAGCCTGCGCGGGGCATTTCTCCCCGCGCAGGGCGGCGGCGCTTACAGCTGCTCGGCGGCTTTGTCGGTGGGTTCTGCGATCAGCTTCTTCAGCTCGTCGCTCATCGGGAAGTTGAGGTTCAGGCCCTTCGGCGGAATCGGCTGGAGGAACCACTTGTCATAGATGGCGTTGATCTCGCCGGATTTGAAGGTGGCGCTGAGGGCATCGTCGACTACCTTCTTGAAGGCCGGATCGCCCTTGCGCAGCATGCAGCCGTAGATCTCGAAGGACTGCGGCGTGCCGACCACTGTCCAGTCGTCGGGCTTCTTGGCCTTGGCCATTTCGCCGTAGAGCAGGGCGTCGTCCATCATGAAGGCTACCGCGCGGCCGGATTCGAGCATCAGGAAGGATTCGCCGTGGTCCTTGGCGGCGATGACATTCATCCCCAGCCCTTTCTCGACGTTCATCGCCTTGAGCAGGCGCTCGGAGGTGGTGCCGGCGGTAGTCACCACGTTCTTGCCCTTGAGGCCGGCGAAGTCCTGGATGCCCGTGGTCTTCTTGGTCAGCAGGCGGGTGCCGACCTCGAAGATGCCCACCGAGAAGGCCACCTGCTGCTGCCGTTCGGCATTGTTGGTGGTGGAGCCGCACTCCAGGTCGACGGTGCCGTTCTGCACCAGCGGAATGCGCGTCTGCGAGGTGACCAGGGTGTAGCGCACCTTGAGCTCGGGCAGGCCGAGCTGCTGCTTGAGCGCCTCGACCACCTTCAACTGCAGGTCGTGGGAGTAGCCGATCGGCTGGCGCGAGGTTCCGCCCAGATAGGAGAAGGGAATGGAGGCGTCGCGGTGACCGAGGGTGATGGTGCCGGAGTCCTTGATCTTTTTCAGGGTGCCGGTGAGTTCTTCCGCGGCGAGGGCCGTGCCGGACGACAGGGCGACGACCAGGGCGCTGCCCAGCAGGCAGGAGGCGATACGCATGAGTGTTTCCTCTACTCGTTGTTTTGGCTGAGGGCGATAGCCCGATCCCTCGGGGAGGCTCTATCGCACTGGCCCCAAGTCTAAAGGCAGAATGCGTGCCAGTTGGGCAAAACAGCGGATTTTCTTTTATCTGCATGATTCGAAAGAGATTTTTGGGGGCAGGTAGGGCGGGTGAAACCCGCCGGTCTCGGTGCAGCCCCACGCCATGTCCGGCGGGTTGCACCCGTCCTACGGGGCGCAGCCGGCCCTCCGGCCGAGCCGGCGGCCCACCCCGGGCAGGCGCAGGGCCAGCAGGAGCAGCGCCCAGGCGAAGTAGAGTGTCCACTGGCCAATGTCCGAGCGGACGATCCACAGCATGTGCAGCAGCGCCAGGCCGAGGGCCGGATAGACCAGCCGGTGCAACTGCTTCCAGCGGCGGCCCAGGCGACGCATGCTCCAGCGGTTCGAGGTGAGCGCCAGCGGCAGCAGGGCGCACCAGGTCAGCGCGCCGACCAGGATGTAGGGACGCTTGCGCAGTTCCTCGGCCAATTGGGAGAAGTCCAGTCCGAGGACGAAGATCAGGTAGGTGGTCAGGTGCAGGCAGGCATAGGCGAAGCACCACAGGCCCAGCTGCCGGCGTACTAGCGCCCAGCCGCTCCAGTGCGTGGCTCGCTGCAGCGGCGTCAGGGAGAGGGTCAGCAGCAGGAGGACCAGGCCGCCCTGGCCGAGGCGCTCGAGCAGTACCTTGCCCGGGTCCGGGCCGAGGGCGAAGGTCCACGCCTGGTACAGCCAGAACGGCGGCGGTAGCAGGGCCGCGACGAATACGCAACAGCGCCAGAGCGGATGCTTCATCAGTACTCCCGGGTCAGGTCCATGCCACTGTAGAGGCCGGCGACCTCCTCGGCGTAGCCGTTGAACGGCAGGGTGTCGCGCAGGTTCGGGCTGAACAGGCTGCTCGGCAGGCGCCGCTCGCGCTTCTGGCTCCAGCGCGGGTGGTCCACGGCGGGATTGACGTTGGCGTAGAAGCCGTATTCCTCGGGCGCCCGCTGCTGCCAGCTGGTGTAGGGCTGGCGCTCGGTCAGGGTGATGCGCACGATCGACTTGATGCTCTTGAAGCCGTACTTCCAGGGCACCACCAAACGCAGCGGCGCGCCGTTCTGGTTGGGTAGCACGCGGCCGTACATGCCCACCACGAGGATGGTCAGCGGGTGCATCGCCTCATCCATCCGCAGACCCTCCCGATACGGCCAGTCGAGCAGGGCGAAGCGCGAGCGTTGTCCCGGCATGTGCTCGGGGTCGACCAGGGTCTCGAAGGCCACGTATCTGGCATTGCCGGTGGGTTCGGCGCGCTTGAGCAACTCGCCGAGGGAAAAGCCGAGCCAGGGGATCACCATCGACCAGGCCTCGACGCAGCGCAGGCGGTAGATGCGCTCCTCCAGTGCGTGCGGGCGAATCAGATCCTCCAGGGCGTAGCGGCCCGGCTTGGCGACCTCGCCGTCAATGCGCACCGTCCAGGGCTCGGTCGGCAGCTGGCCGGCGTTTGCCGCCGGATCGCTCTTGTCGGGACCGAATTCGTAGAAGTTGTTGTAGTGGGTGGCGTCGCGAAACGGCGTGACCGCCTCGCCGGGTGCCTTGACCGCCTGCCAGCGGGTGTCGGGCAGCTTCTGTGTAAACCAGGAGGGCGTTCGGCCCGGCTCGATCTCGCCATAGCGCGAAGCTTCGGCGCGGGCCCAGGCAGGCAGAGTGGCGGCGCCCAGCGCCACGGCGCTGGCGCCGAGGAAGCGCCGGCGCGACAGGTAGACGGGCTCCGGGGTGATCTCGGAGGAGAGGCAGTTCGAACGGGGCGGAAGCTGAATCAGCATGGTCGTCTCTCGAGGCGATTGTGAACTCCGGCGCGTTTGCGCCGGCCGGCGAGAGTTGGATGGAACGGGGCGGGAAATGTTACGGCGGATGGAGCGGACGGCCTGTCCGCGGGCCGGAGTTCAGTCCTTCGGCCCCTTCTCGCGTAGGCGAATGGCTTCGAGGATGGCCGGGGCGTCCGGCTCGCTCTCCAGGGGCAGTTGCTTCAGGGTCTCGGCGGTCAGCCTGAGCTGCTTGAGGTAGAGGCGGCAATGGGGACAGATGCTGATGTGCGCGAGTACCGCCAGACGGGTCGCGAAGCTCAGCCGCTTGTCGATGATCTCCGATCCGAGTTCTGCTACCTCCCGGCACTTCAGCATATTCCTTCCTCCTCGAAACGCTCCAGCATGGCATACAGACGCTGGCGGGCGCGATGCAGCAGGACGCGCACGTTGCCTTCCGTCAGCACCAGGGCCTGGGCGATCTCGGCGAACTCCAGTCCCGCCAGCTCGCGCATGGTCACCACCGCCTGCTGATCGCTCGGCAGGCGGTGCAGGTGCTTGCGGATGCACTCGTGCAGTTCGGCCTCGGTGAGCAGTGCCTCCGGGGTGTCGTGATGCCAGGGCACCGGCGGCCGGGCCCATTCGCCCGTCGCATCGAAGCGCTCGCCGAGGGGCGAGCCGGTGTCCTCTCCCCAGCAGTCCCAGGATTGTTCGCAGCGGCGCTTGCGCAGCAGGGCCTGGGCCTCGTTCAGGGCGATGCGCGCCAGCCAGGTGCGCAGCCGGGAGCGGCCCTCGAAGCTGGCGATGGCGGCAAAGGCCCTGATCCAGGTTTCCTGGGCCACGTCGGCGGCCAGATCCGCGCCGACCAGCGGGGTCGCCATGGCGATCAGGAAACGGTGGTGTGTTCTGATGGCGGCCTCGCATGCCTCCGTTTCGCCGCGCTGGATGCCGCCGACCAGCGCCTGTTCTTCATCCATTCCTGCCTCGTCGTCATATTCCTGGCTGTCGAGTGTATCCATATCGCCAGGCCAGCAGCCGGTCGATGGAGAGGGCCCCCGGCCCGCGGGCGGCCAGCAGCAACAGGCAGGCGGCCCAGACGCCGTGGGTCGGATAGGCGCCGGGATAGACGAAGAGCTGGATGACCAGCGTCATGCCGAGCAGGGCCAGGGCCGAAAAGCGGGTCGCCAAGCCGATCAGGATCAGCACGGAAAAGAAATGCTCGCTGAAGGCTGCCGCATGGGCGGCCAGCACCGGCGACAGCAGCGGCACCCGGTACTCCTCGGCGAATAGCGGCACGGTCGAGGCGGCAAGCCGCGGCAGGCCCAGCTCGAAGGTCCCGGCCACCAGGTCGATGGCGAAGCCCTCCACCTTGGTCTGGCCGGACTTCCAGAAGACGGCGGCGATGGCGAAGCGGGCGAGGAAGGCGACCAGGCTGTAGGGGATCCGCTGGCAGAGGTCGACGGCACGGGCGGTCAAGCGCACGGGGAGTGCGCTGCGTTCGACGGGCACTGTGTCGTTCATTCGGTCCCTCCTGATTCAAAGGCGAAGTGGGTGATGGCACCGGCACGGATCAGCTGCGCCAGCGGCGCGGCGATGTCGAGTGCGGGGTCGCGGGAGAGGGTCTGGCCGGCTGCCTGGCCGAGCGGTACGCCCTCCTGCAGCAGACGGACGAATTCCGCTGCGCTCGCGGGCAGGCCGATCACCTCGACTTCCAGGCCGTTGCGCAGCACCAGGGCGCTCTCCGGACTGCCGGGGTCGACCCGGGAGATGTCGAATGTGCCCTGATGGGCCGCCCACAGGGAAACGATGGCAAACGGTGAGGCAATCGTCGAAACCGAGGGGTGGAGGCGCAGGTTCAGATCGGCAAGCCTGTCCGGCTCGGACAGGACGGTGGCGAGTGTGGCGCTGTCCGTCGCGGGGGCGTCTGCCGCGTGGCAGGCGCGGACGCGGAGAAACTCCAGACGCGCCACGTCGCCCAGGTAGGGCAGGCCGGCAGCCGGGGCAAAGTCCTCGATGAAGGCCGCAAAGTCCTCGCCGTAGTGCGCCAGGATGCATGTGCGTGGCGGTGTGGCGCGCACATGGAGCTGCGCCATGGCGCGGAAGAAACCCTCGCCGACCAGCTGGCGCACCACCGGAAAGCTCTCGGCCAGGGCGTCGACCAGCGAGGCGATCACGTTATTGCGATAGATCGCGAAGCGCGCGGCCGGGTCGGAGCCGTTCCAGCTTTTCAGAAAGGACGGGCAGGACCGCTCGGGATCGAGCAGCGCGGTGGCGAATTCCCGTTGCATGCTCATGCCGGCGCCCCCTGGCGGCGGGTCTGTTCGACGGCGAGCAGGCGCTCGGCCTGCCCTGCTTCGGCCAGCAGCACTTCCAGGGGCGGAACGTCGTTGTCGCGCTCGAGCAGAGTCGGCAGCGGCCCGGTCTGCCGCAGCAGCCGCGCGTAGAGCGCCCACACGGCAGCGTCGACGGGCGCGCCGTGATTGTCGATCAGCAGGCGGGCGCCAGCGCCGTCGAGGTCCTCGGCGAAACCGGCCAGATGGATCTCGCCGACCGCCTCGAGGGGCAGAGCGGCGATGTAGGCAGCGGCGTCCCGGCCGTGATTGATGCAGGAAACATAGGCGTTGTTCACGTCCAGCAGCAGCCCGCAGCCGGTGCGGCGGACCACCTCGGCGATGAAGGTCGCCTCGTCCATGGTGGAAGTCGAGAACTCGACATAGGTCGCCGGATTCTCCAGCAGCATGCGCCGCTTGAGGCGGCTCTGCACCCGGTCGATGTGTTCGCAGACCCGCACCAGCGTCGCCTCGTCGTAGGGCACGGGGAGCAGGTCGTTGAGGAAGAGTTCCCCGTGACTGGACCAGGCCAGGTGTTCCGAGAAGGATTCCGGCTGGTAGCGCCGGATCAGCCCGGCCAGGCGCTCGAGGTGGTCTTCGTCGAGCGGCTGCTCGGCGCCGATCGACAGCCCGACGCCGTGCAGGGACAGAGGATAGCGCTCGCGGATCAGGCCCAGGCAGTGATGGAAGGGGCCGCCCTCCACCAGGTAGTTCTCGGCATGGACCTCGAAGAAGCCGATGTCGGGCGGCGTTTCGAGGATCTGCCGGAAATGCTGCGGCTTGAGCCCCAGGCCCGCCCGCAGGGGCAGGCCGCCCGCCGGCGCAGGAGCGCCGCCGTGGGCGGCGCGTGAAAGGGGAAGGGTCATGGTCGGCGCTCCTGGCAGGTCGGTCAGGCCTCCTTCTTTTCTTCCTTGAAGGCCTCGAGCTGGCCGAAACCGGTCGGCGAGGTGGGCGAGGCGGTTTTTTCGCAGGTGCCGGCGGGCACGTATTTCCAGGCGTTGCCCTGGTAGTCGACCTTGGAGGTGCCGGCGCAGGTGGTGCCCGGACCGGCGGCACAGTCGTTCTTGCCCTTGAGGGCGACGCCGTAGCACTTCTCGTTATCCGCCGCCTGGACGGCGAGCGGGGCGGTGGAGAGGGTGAGGGCGGCGCCCAGGGCGAGGGCGAGGCTGGCGGCCGATACGGCGGGGGTGATTGTTTTCATGTCCATCTGTCTCCGTTGCTGGTGGTCGCGAGGCCATGGACAGGCTCGCGGGGTACGGCCGGCCTGGGTGGCCGGCGGGTTCGTGGTTCCGTTCCGATGCGCCAGAGCCGGTTTTGTTACAACGGTTTGTGTTGAATTCGTCGTATGCGGCGGACGCTGAGGGAGTGGCCGGCGACGGCTTCCGTCTCTTGCGCCATCGGCATGCAGCAAGGCTAGACTTTCCGACAGGACTTGGAGGAAGCCCCATGTGGATCAGGAACAGCGTGCATGCGGTGAGTGACCGGGTCCGGGCTGGGCGCACCTGCTGGTCGAGCACATCTTCACCAGCTCCCTGCCCGAACGGCGAGTCATCCGCCTGGACGGGGCTATCCGCATGACCGCCCGCTAGGTCGGGTCCGAGCATCAACCACTTCAGTCGAACACTCTGTCGCGAGGGCGCCATGTCCCAAGATCCGGTTGTCATCGTTTCCGCCGCCCGCACGCCGCTCGGTGCGTTCCAGGGCGAACTCTCCAGCCTGAGCGCCCCGCAGTTGGGCGGCGTCGCCGTGCGCGCGGCGCTCGAACGGGCCGGCATCGCAGGCGAGCGGGTGCAGGAGCTGATCCTCGGCTGCGTGCTGCCCGCCGGTCTCGGCCAGGCGCCAGCCCGCCAGGCGGCGATCGCGGCCGGCCTGCCGTTGTCGGTCGGCTGCACCACGATCAACAAGGTCTGCGGCTCCGGGATGAAGGCCACCATGCTGGCCCACGACCTGCTGCTCGCCGGCAGCGCCGAGGTCATGTTGGCCGGCGGCATGGAGTCCATGAGCAATGCCCCCTATCTGCTGCCAGGGGCGCGCGGCGGCTACCGGCTCGGGCACCAGCGGGTCCTCGACCACATGTTCTTCGATGGTCTGGAGGATGCCTACTTCGACCGCGGCCGGCTGATGGGCATCTTCGCCGAGGATTGCGCGGCCAGCTACGGTTTCACCCGGGAGGAGCAGGATGCCTGGGCGATTACCTCGACGAGCCGCGCCCGGGCGGCCATCGAGTCCGGCGCCTTCTCCTGGGAGATCGCTCCGGTGAGTGTGGCCGGGCGCAAGGGCGAGACTCTTGTCGAGCACGACGAGCAGCCGCCGAAGGCCAAGCTGGAGCGGATTCCCGATCTCAAGCCGGCCTTTCGTGAGGGCGGCACCGTGACCCCGGCCAACTCCAGCTCCATTTCCGACGGCGCCGCCGCGCTGCTGCTGATGCGCCGCTCCACGGCTGGGCAGCTCAGGCTCGCGCCGTTGGCGACCATCATCGGCCATGCCAGCCATGCCCACGAGCCGCGGCTGTTCCCCACCGCGCCGGTCGGCGCCATGCAGCGGATGCTGGAGCAGGCCGGCTGGACGGTCGATGACGTCGATCTATGGGAGATCAACGAAGCCTTCGCAGTAGTGACCTTGGCGGCGATCCGCGATCTGGGGCTCGATCCGGTCCGGGTGAACGTCCATGGCGGCGCCTGTGCCCTGGGGCATCCGATCGGCGCTTCTGGCGCGCGCATCCTGGTCAGCCTGCTTGGCGCCCTGCGGTGCAGCGGCGAGCGACGTGGCATCGCCAGCCTGTGCATCGGCGGCGGCGAGGCGACGGCGATTGCCGTGGAAATGTCCTGACAGGCGGGAGCCTGGCGCTCCCGCCTGGGTTCGGCGGTCAGTGTCGACCGCCGCCGTGGCTGTTGCGGCCTCCCTTGCGGCCGGCCTCGGAGGCTTTCTTCGGATCGTTGGCGAAATTGCCACCACTGTTGTGCCCACCCTTGCGGCCGGCGGCGGCGGCCCGTTCGGGATCGTTGGCGAAGTTTCCGGGATTGGCGTGTTTGGGCATGGCCTCTCTCCTCGCATACTGATGGGGGTCTGCAGTCTGGACGAGCGTCCAACTTCAGACTGCATACAGTTACTGAGAGAAGCCCACCGGCAGAGTTCCTGTCTTTCCGGCGAAGGGGGCGGCAGCGGATAGACGGTAGGGGCGGGGCCCGACGAGCCTTCAGCGAGGGACGGCTGATCGCGGGCAGGCGCGGAGGCTATTTGCTCAGTCGCCAAGTGCGCCTGGGCTTGTCCGAGCGCGACAGGCGCCAGTCGCCTTGGGCGCGTGGCAGGGAGGTCTCCACCAGATCTTCGCAGCTGTGGATTTCCAACCCGGGTTCAAGGTGCTTCTTCGGGTCAAGAGCGGTGTTCTTCTTCTTCATGTTTTTCACCTGTAGTCGCCCAGTAAATTGCAAGCGCCGGAGCGCATTTGTTAGTTGACTCCTGTTTTTCTGTGTAGTTGTCGGGGCGCCGGGTGTCAAAACGGGGCTGACCGGCGGAGGCAGTGGGTGAACCGTACCAGTGGCGCTGTTGCAACGCCGGAGGCCGATCGCCATTCCGGCTCTTGAGCGAGGCGAAGAGGCGGCAGGACAGGCTCGCAGCGGGTTGTGGCAATGCGCTGTCGGTTGCCGCGACCGGGTGAGGGCGGTGCTCAGTCGAGGATGAAGTGCGGCAGGAAGCGCGAGCTGCCCTGGGTGATCGGGCTGGCGTCCTCGCGGATGCCGATGCCGCAGGCGCGGTCACCCACCACCCGGCTGCCTGTCAGCGGGTAGTGGCCGGCGAAGCAGGGCAGCAGCAGGCAGGCCTGGCGCACCGCTGCGCCGGGTCGAAGAACGCCGGCAGCAGGTTGGGATGCTCCGCATGGCGCTGGAGCGGGCGATACTGGCCGGAGCGGCTGGAGCCGATCGTTTCGGCCCTGGGCAGCACGCCTATCCTGCCGGGGCATTGAGCCTTCGGAGTTCCCGGAGCGGTTCACATAGGCGACTCCTTGCCACAAGCTCATAGACCGCTCGCAGATATGGGTAATTGAAAGCACTCAAAGACCTTGAAAAAAGAAGTGGCTATCAGTAGCTCTGCAGCTCTTCGCGCAGGCGGGCCAACTGACTGGCCAGTTCGGTGGGGTAGGGCTCCAGCAGGCGCTCGATGGCGGCGCCGCCCTCGGGCATGGCGAGCGGGCGCAGGCGCACCCGCAGGCGGACTTCGGGATCCTCGCCGATCTGCCGCTCCAGCAGCAGGACGTTATGGCTGTACTGCGCCAGGGTCAGTGCGGACTGGCCGCCCGGGCTGAGCAGCAGGGCCGCCTGGCCCTGGCTGGCGAGGTTCGCGCCGCGCGCCAGGCCGAGCTGCAGCTGCAGGCTGGCGCCGTCGGCGGCCTCGAGCTCCAGCTCGGATTTCAGGGAGCGCAGCAGTTCGGCGCAGCAGATGGCGTTGGCCAGATAGTCGTCGCCGCATTCCCGGCGGTGGAACAGCAGCAGGCCACCGTCCTCGTCGAGCGGGTACAGCTCCCCGCCGTAGAGCGCCGCGGCCTGCTCCAGGCTGTTGCGATAGCGCCGGCGCAGCTCCACCAGCTGCTCACGGGACAGGCTGCGCAACTGGTCCAGGGGGCCGAGCTGGATGGCCAGCACCGCGCTTTCGCGGGCCTGCCGATGCGACGCGGGCGCTGCGACAGGAGCGAAGTCCTCGTCCAGCCCTGCGGCGAAGTCGGGCTCATCGTTGGCTTCCGGGAGCAACCGGCGCAGCGGCGGGTCCTGGTCCTCGTCATCCAGCCCGATATCGGCACGCCGCTGCCCGGGCATGGGCAGCGGCGACAGCCCGGCGGACGCCGGCTTGCCAGGCGCCGCTCTGGTGGGTGTCGCCACGCAGGGTGTCGGAGTGTCGAGCGACAGCTCGTCGTCCTCGATCGCGTCAAAGTCGGAGCGGGCCGGGCGTTCCGGCACCAGGCGGCTCTGCAGCTGGCGGGCTAGGTCGCCGATCTCGTCCTGGCGCTTGGCGCCGGGGGCATGGTCGTCCGGATCGCGCAGCCAGACGCGCATTTGCAGCAGCGGCGTGGAGATGTGGTAGCCCAGGCGCAGGCTGAGGATCAGCGTCAGGATCAGCAGCCCCAGGCCGAGCAGCCCCATGTTGCGCAGACTGACGATGAACGGCTCGCGGAACTGCGGCATGTTCAGGACGATGCGCAGGTGTCCGGTGATGCTGTCCTGGAAGGTGATGGGCTGGGCGTGGAGACTGGGGTCGCCTTCCGGCGGCATTCTCGGTGGACGGCTGCCGGCTTCGGCGAGGAGGTGGTTGTCCACGCTGTAGACGGCCGCGTGGGCGACCAGAGGGCTCTTCGTCAGGTTGCCCAGCAGCACGTTGAGGCTGAGGATGTCGTTGGCCACCAGCAACTGGCTGCCCGAGGCCGCGGTCTGGGCAATCAACGTCTGGCCGAGGGCGTCGGCCTGCTCGTGCATGGTCTGGCGGACCTGGAGGCCGACCAGCCAGGAGTAGGTGGCTAGCGCCAGGATCACCAGCACCAGGCTGTGGCTGACGATACGCAGGGAGACTGGGACGCGCCGCTGGCACAGGGCACGAAACAGCAGGACGAAGAAGTTGTCGGGCTTGACGGATGCTGGCCGGTTCACTGATCGCGGCTCTTGAGACGGACGGGCGGTCAGTATACGGAATGCCGGGGGGGCGCCGTAAGGCTTGATGGAGGGAAACCGCCCGATGGGTTTGGTGTTCGGCAGGGAAGCGCCCGGCGCGGCACGGCCTGCTAGAATGCCGCCTTCTTTGCCATGGGAGAGGGCGTCTTGCGCGAAATTGTCCTGATCAACATCACCGGGGCGGATCGTCCCGGTCTGACCGCGGCCATCACCGGCGCGCTGGCCCGCTGCGGGGTGGGCATCCTCGACATCGGCCAGGCGGTCGTCCATGACACCCTGTCGTTCGGCATCCTGGTCGAGGTCCCGGCCGGCAGCGAGCTGTCGGCGTTGCAGAAGGAGGTGCTGTTCGTCGCCCACGGGCTGGAGCAGCAGGTGCGCTTCACCACGGTTTCCGAGGCTGACTACCAGGCTTGGGTCACCGGCCAGGGCAAGTCGCGCTACATCGTCACCCTGATGACGCGCCGGATGACCGCTGCGCAGCTGGAGCGGGTCAGCGCGATCACCGCCCGCCACGGGTTGGATATCGACCAGATCGATCGCCTCTCCGGACGCATCGCCCTGGACACTCCGGAAGTGCGCAGCAAGAGCTGCATCGAGTTCTCGGTGCGCGGCGAGCCGGCCGATTCGGCGGCGCTGCGCGACGAGTTTCTACTCGCCGCCCAGGAGCTGAACGTCGACATCGGCTTCCAGCTCGATACGGTGTTCCGCCGCGTCCGTCGCTTGGCGGTATTCGACATGGACTCGACACTGATCGAGGCGGAGGTGATCGATGAGCTGGCCAAGGCCGCCGGTATCGGCGAGCAGGTCGCGGCCATTACCGAGCGGGCGATGCGCGGCGAGCTGGATTTTCGCGCCAGCTTCAAGGAGCGCCTGGCGCTGCTCAAGGGCCTGCCGGAAGGCGTACTGGCGGAGATCGGCGCCTCCCTGCGCCTGACCGAGGGCGCCGAGGTGCTGTTCGCTGAACTCAAGCGCCTGGGCTACAAGACGGCGATCCTTTCCGGCGGCTTCTCCTACTTTGCCCGCCAGGTACAGCAGAAGCTTGGCATCGACTACGTGTTCGCCAACGAGCTGGAAATCGTCGACGGCAAGGTTACCGGGGTGGCAGTCGAACCCATCGTCGACGGCCAGCGCAAGGCCGACCTGCTCTGCCAACTGGCCGAGCAGGAGGGGCTGTGCCTTGAGCAGACCATCGCTGTCGGCGACGGCGCCAATGACCTGCCGATGCTCGGCCTGGCCGGCCTGGGCGTGGCTTTTCGCGCCAAGCCGCTGGTCAGGCAGTCGGCCAAGCAGGCGATCAGCAACCTTGGGCTGGATGGCATCCTCTATCTGCTCGGCTATCGGGATCGGGAGGCTGGAGTCTAGCTCCGGAGCTTTCCGTGGCTATGGCTTGATCGTCACCTTCAGCACGCCGTCGCGCTGATGGCCGAACAGGTCATAGGCGGCTCTGGCCCTGAGTCAACCGCAGGAATGTGACGAGGCGGAGCCAGGCCGGTTGGCCATTGTCAGAGTCACTACTCTTCATTGGGGAACTCGTAGTTCATCGCCGGGCCCGGTGCCTGCAGGTAGTAGCCCTGGATGTAGTTGACCCCGGCCTGCCAGAGCGTCGCCAGCACGCTGGAGTTCTCGATGCCCGGCACTATGCTCGGTCGGGCCTGGGCATGCAGGCTGGCCAGCAGGGCCTTGAAGCTTTCCTGGCCTTTTTCGTCGGCGAGCGTGCCGATGAAGGAGTCGTCGATCTTGACGTAGTCCACCGGCAGGTGCCGGAGCGTGTTGAACGGGTTGAGGGCGCAGCCGAAGTGGATCAGCGCGCTCTTGCCGTGCAACTCGGCGAGTCCTTCGACCAAAGCCTTGGCCTGCTTGAGATAGACGGTCGCATCGGCTTCGCCGAGCTGCAGGATCAGCGCCGCGGCGGGCAACTGCGCCGCCCGCAGTGCCGTGCCGAGCCAGGGCAGCAGCGTCGGGTCCTGCAGGCTGGCGGTGGACAGGTGGACGAACAGGTGGGTGTTGTGGCCCTTCGCGCGGTGCGCGGCGAGCTGGCGGATGGCGTTGAGGATCACCCAGCGATCCAGGGTTTCGGCCAGGCCGGCCTCGCAGGCGGCGGCGAGGAAGTCGGCGGGCGACACTTCCGCGCCCTGGGGGTCGATCAGCCGCAGCAGGACCTCGTAGTGTTCGGTGCTGTCTCCGCGCAGGCTGATGATCGGCTGGAACAGCAGGCGGAAACTGTCCTTCTCCAGCGCTTGGCGGACCATGGCGCCGACATTGCCGCGGCTGGCCTCGGCGGCCAGCTCCTCGGCCGGATCGTAGAGCTTCAGGGCATTGCCATCGGCCAACTCGTCGGCGCAGCGGTGCGCGCGCTCGATCACCAGCTGGGCCTTGGGCGTCGTCTCGTTGAGACTGGCGATGCCGATCGACAGGGTGAGCTGCACGGTCCGTTCGGCGACCTCGAACAGCTGGCCTTCGACCTTCTTCAGCAGGGCGGCGAGTCCGGCCCGTGTCTGTTCCAGCGTCAGGTTGGGCAGCAGCACGGCGAAGGCATCGTCGGCGAAGCGGGCCAGCAGGGCCTCGGCGGGGAACTCGCCGCGCAGCAGATTGGCCAGGTCGGCGAGCAACTGGTCGAGGCCGGCCAGGCCGAGATTGGTGTGCAACTGGGCGTAGCGGTCAAGGCGCAGGTAGGCCAGGCAGGACGGCTGGTCGGCGTTGACCGCGCGTGCGCAGGCGGAGTCCAGCAGTTCGAGGAAGTAGTTGCGGTTGAACAGTCCGGTGACCAGATCCTGGCTGCTGACCTCGCGCAGCTTCTCTTCCAGCTCGCTCTGCAGGCTTTCGGCCCGCAGCACCGCCTGGATGCAGGGTTCGCCGTCGTAGCTGGCCGGCGACAGGTCGATGCGCATGCGGAACTGGCGACCTTCGGCGCTGATCCCGCTGCACTGCAGTACGCCCTCGTCACGGGCGCTGCCGTAGTTTTTCAGTAGGTCGCGGAACCGGGCCTGGTCGCGGCCGGCGATCAGGTCGATCATCGGCATGCCTTCCAGCTCGTCGGCCTCCTCGTAGCCGAACAGCTCCAGATAGGCGCGGTTGGCGTAGATATGCATACCATCGTGCACATAGGCGATGGCGTCCACCGAGCTGTCGAGCAGCAGCTGGCAGCGCTTCTCCGCCTCGCGCAGGGCGACTTCCGCGCTGCGCCGGGCGCGGCGCTCGTCCAGGTTGGCCAGCTCGCGGCTGGCGACCAGGATCAGGCGCTCGTCCTCGCCCTGGGGCAGGGCATCCTGGGCGCCGAGGGCGAGGGCTTCGGTGATCGAGTCGGAGTCGTTGTCCGGCAGCAGTTGGAGGATGGGGATGTCCTTGGCCTGGCGGCGGATGGCGGCGATCGCCTCGGCGGGGCTGAGGTTTTCACTGTGCGGGGCGGTGATCAGCAGGTCCCAGGTCTGCTGCAGGGACTCGGCGAGGTCCTCGCTGGAGGTCAGGCGGTGCACCCGGGTGGCGCGACCGGCGTTGCGGAACAGGCTGACCAGGCGCTCGGCTTCGTTCTGCGAGTCTTCCAGAATCAGCAGGCGGACGGTTTTCTTCTCGATGGCCATGGCAGGAACAGAATCGGCGCAGGGCGATTGCAGGCCGCCGAAAGCCGCTCAAGGCTTTTTCCGACCCGCTCACCGCGGAACAGGGGTTGGCGGAATCTACAGGGACCGCCGAGACGAGTCAAAGCGCGGGAAGGCCGGCTGTGACCGGCATCCCGCACGCGGCGGCAGGCGCTCAGGAGGAGCCTTGCGGATATACCTGGCCGATTGCCTGGCCCATGCGCAGATGGCCCAGGGGCTCGAGGTCGTCGCGCCAGCGCACCTGGTCCGGGCCGAACAGGATGATGACCGTCGAGCCGAGCCTGAAGCGTCCGAGTTCCGCGCCCTTGTCCAGATGGATGGGCGGGCGCACCGCCTCGTCGTAATTCCAGCGCTTGATCTGGCGCGGCGGTGGGGTGACCACTCCGGCCCAGACTGTTTCGATACTGGCGACAATCATCGCGCCGACCAGCACCACGGCCATGGGGCCGCACTCGGTATCGAACAGGCAGACCAGGCGCTCGTTGCGGGCGAACAGCTCTGGCACGTTCTCCGCGGTGAGGCGGTTCACCGAGAACAGCTGCCCCGGTACGTGGATCATTTCCCGCAGGGTGCCAGCCAGCGGCATGTGCACGCGGTGGTAGTCCTTTGGTGACAGGTAGGCGGTGGCGAAGTTGCCGCCCAGGAAGGGGGCGGCGGTGGCGGGATCGCCGCCGAGCAGCTCCTGCACGCTGAAACTGTGGCCCTTGGCCTGGAAGAGGCGCCCCTGCTCGATGGCCCCGAGCTGGCTGACCGTACCATCGGCCGGACTGAGGATGGCGCCGGGCGTGGGATCGAGAGGGCGGACACTGTCCTTCAGGGCGCGGGTGAAGAAAGCGTTGAAGTGCTCGTAGGCAGTCGGTTCCTCGACCAGCGCCTCGCTCATATCGACCTGAAAGTACCGGGCAAAGGCCTTGATGAAGGTATTCTTGACCCAGGTGGTGCGGCATTCGGCGAGGCAGCCGGCCGCGCGTGACAGCAGGTGGTGAGGCAGCCGGTGCTGGCCGAGGAGGAACAGGCGGTCTTTCATCGGGTTTCCTTAAGTCTCCACTGGGGTGTCCGGGTGGTTGCCCCATTCGCTCCAGGAACCGGCATAGCCCTTGACTTGCGGGTAGCCGAGGGCCTTGGCGATCAGGTAGGTCAGGCCGGAGCGGTGATGGGTCTGGCAGTGGGTGACGATTTCCTTGTCCGGGGTGATGCCCAGACCCTTCAGGCAGTCGGCGATGTCGGTGCGGATGCGCAGGGCGCGGGTCGGGTCCATGGCAGCGGTCCATTCGAAGTTGACCGCACCGGGAACATGGCCACCCTTCGCCGCGAGCACCTTCTCGCCGCGGTACTCCTGCGGCGAGCGGGCGTCCCAGATCGCCAGGTCGGCAGCGCCGAGGCGGCTCTGCAGGTATTCGCGGGTGGCGGTCGGTTCGTCGTGCAGCACGAGGGGCAGGGAGCCGCCAGCCGGTGCCGGGACTTCCCGGGACAGCGTCCGACCCTCTGCCAGCCAGGCGGTGAGGCCGCCGTTCAGGTAGTGGTAGCGGGGGTGGCCGATGACGTCCAGCAGCCAGATGAAGCGCCCGGCCCAGCCGCCGCCCTCGTCGTCGTAGACCACGTAGACCGCATCTGGATTGTGGCCGAGCTCGCCGAACAAGCCTTCCAGCTGCTCCTTGGCGGGCAGCAGGCCGGGCGCCGGCGGCTGGCCGAGCTGGGTGCGCTTGGGGTCGACGAAGCGCGCGCCGGGGATGTGTCCCTCGGCGTAGCGGGCGGCGTTGGTCAGGTCGACCAGGATCAGCTGAGGCGCCGTCAGGCGGGCATCCAGATCAGCCGGTTCGATGACCAGTGGCAGCGAGGCGAAGTCGTCCATGGGGGGACTCCAGGCAGTAATGAAAGAGGATGGATTGTAGCCTCAGCCCGGCGACCTTCGGCACGGACGTTGTCAGTATTCCGGCTCGGGCAGGCTGGCGAGGATATGCCGGTAGCTGGCCATGCGCTGCGGCTGGATGCGGCCGTCCTCCAGGGCCGCGAGTAGCGCGCAGCCGGGCTCGCGGTCGTGCCGGCAGTCGCGGAAGCGGCAGTGGCCGAGCAGCTCGCGGAACTCGATGAAGCCGTTCTCCACGTCGGCGCGGTCGACATGGCCGAGGCCGAATTCGCGGATGCCAGGCGAGTCGATCAGCTCGCCGCCCCCGGGGAAGTGGAATAGCCGGGCGGTGGTGGTGGTGTGCATGCCCTTGCCGGTTTGTTCGGAGAGGGCGCCGACGCGGGTATCCACGCCGGGCAGTAGGCTATTGACCAGCGACGACTTGCCTACTCCGGACTGGCCGACGAAGACGCTGACATGGCCGTCCAGCGCCGCCTGCAGCTCCTGCATGCCGGCGCCCTGGCGGGCCGAGACCTCCAGCAGGGGGTAGCCGAGACGATGGTAGGTGGTGAGCAGGGCATCGAGGCCAGCGGCGTTCTCCTCGTCCACCAGGTCGGCCTTGTTCAGCAGCAGCAGCGGGCGGATGTCAGCGTGCTCGGCGGCGATCAGGTAGCGATCGATGAGGTTGGCGTGGGGCTCGGGAAGCGGGGCGAAGACGATGACGATCTGGTCGACGTTGGCCGCCACCGGCTTGAGCTGGCCGCGCATGTCCGGCCGGCACAGTTCGCTGCGCCGCGGCAGTTGCGCGACTATGACGCCGATCCCCTGGTTGCCGGCGCGCCAGACCACCCGGTCGCCGGTGACCAGTGTCGGCAGGTTGGCGCGCAGGTGGCAGCGGCAGACCTGGCCGGCCAGTTCGCCGTCCTCGGCCTCGACCTCCACCTGGACGCCGAAGTGGGCGATCACCAGGCCGGTTTGTTCCGGGCCGAGGTCGCTACCTTCCAACTCATCGAGCAGGCGGGACTCGCGCTTGGCTGCGCGGGCGGCGCGCTCTTCCTGGATCTTTTCAATGCGCCAGCTCTGGCGGCGGGTGAGTTGGCGTTTGGCCATGGGTCGGAGGTTCGGTCGCGAGTGGCTGGGGGGCAGCGAGTTTAGCATGGGCGGGTCCTGCTAAACTGCGGCAAAGCCAAGGAGCCTAGCTATGCAGAACCCGCAAAATCTGATCTGGATCGACCTGGAAATGACCGGGCTGAATCCAGAAAAGGACGTCATCATCGAGATGGCCACCATCGTTACCGACAGCGAGCTGAACGTGCTGGCCGAAGGGCCGGTGATCGCCGTGCACCAGAGCGACGAGATCCTTGCGGGCATGGACGAGTGGAACACCCGTCAGCATGGCCATTCCGGCTTGACCCAGAGGGTCCGTGCCAGCCGCATCGACGTCGGGACGGCCGAGGCGCAGACCCTGGCTTTCCTCGAGCAGTGGGTGCCCAAGGGCAAGTCGCCGATGTGCGGCAACAGCATCTGCCAGGACCGGCGTTTTCTCGCCCGCTACATGCCGGCTCTGGAGGCCTGGTTCCACTACCGCCACGTGGACGTCTCGACCCTCAAGGAACTGGCCGGGCGCTGGGCGCCGCATGTGCGTGACAGCTTCAGCAAGACCGCCAGCCACCTGGCGCTGGACGATATCCGCGAGTCCATCGCCGAGCTGCGCCATTATCGCGAGCATTTCATCCGGTATTGACGATGCGGGTCATTCGCGGCCGTGTCGACGCAGCGCCCACCGCACATGCTCGCGCACCAGCGGCGAGGGATGATCGCGGCGTGCCTCGAGCGCCTCGAGTACCGGGATGGTCGAGGGCGCGTTGCCCAGGCCAATCGCCAGGTTGCGCAGCCAGCGCTCGTAGCCGGCACGGCGCAGCGGCGAGCCCTCGCTGCGGGCGAGGAATTCCGCCTCGCTCCAGAGAAAGAGCGCAGCCAGCTCGGCGTTGTCCAGGCCGTGGCGTGGCTGGAAGTCGCCCTCCGTGGTTGGGCGGGCGAAGCGGTTCCAGGGGCAGACCAGCTGGCAGTCATCGCAGCCGAACACCCGGTTGCCGATCAGTGGACGCAGCTCCACGGGGATCGGCCCCTTCAGTTCGATGGTCAGGTAGGAGATGCAGCGCCGTGCGTCGAGCACCTTGGACCCGACGAAGGCGCCGGTCGGGCAGGCATCAAGGCAGGCCGAGCAGCGTCCGCAATGTTCGCCGGCGTGGGGGGCGTCCGTCGGCAGGGGCAGATCGACGTACAGCTCGCCGAGGAAGAACCAACTGCCGGCCTTGCGGTTGAGCAGCAGGGTGTTCTTGCCGATCCAGCCGAGCCCGGCCTGCTCGGCAAGGGCCTTTTCCAGCACCGGGGCGCTGTCGACGAAGGCGCGGTAGCCGAACGGGCCGATTTGTCCCTGGATGCGTTCGGCCAGCTGCTGCAGGCGCTTGCGGATCAGCTTGTGGTAGTCGCGGCCGAGGGCGTAGCGGGACAGGTAGGCCTGCTCCGGCGCGGCAAGGCGCTCGGCCATTCGGGTGTTGCCCGGCAGGTAGTCCATGCGCAGCGAGACCACCCGCAGGGTGCCGGGCACCAGCTCGGCGGGGCGCGAGCGCTTGTCGCCGTGGGCGGCCATGTAGTCCATCTCGCCCTGGTAGCCGGCAGCCAGCCAGCGCTGCAGATGGGCCTCGTGCTCGCGCAGGTCGATATCGGCGATGCCGACCTGCTGGAAGCCCAGTTCGCGGCCCCAGTCCTTGATCGACTGAGCGAGACGGGCGGGATCGGGTGGGCTGGCGGACATGCTGAAGGAAACCTGTGTTAGATGCGATAATTCTGCCAGACCTCGGAGCCGATCGACGCATGCCAGACATTCAGGAAGATTTGCCGCTTTCCCTTTACAGCGCTGCCCAGGTGCGCGAACTCGACGCGCGGCTGATCGCCGCCGGCACCCCCGGCTTCGAGCTGATGAGCCGCGCCGCCCATGCCGCCTGGCGGGCCCTGCGCCGGCGCTGGCCGCAGGCCGGCGCGCTGACGGTGCTTGCCGGGCGCGGCAACAATGCCGGCGACGGCTATCTGGTCGCCGCGCTGGCGCAGCGCGCCGGCTGGCGCGTGCGGGTGCTGGCGGTTGGCGACCCACAGCAGCTGCAGGGCGACGCGGCGCAGGCTTGGCGCGAGGCGCGGCAGGCCGGGGTGGCGATCGAGTCCTGGAGCGAGTGCGCGCAGCTGGAAGGCGTGCTGGTCGACGCTCTGCTCGGCACCGGCCTCGGCGGGTCGGTGCGCGAACCCTACGCCCAGGCGATTCGCCAGATCAATGCCAGCGGTCTGCCGGTGCTGGCGCTGGACATTCCCTCCGGGCTCAGCGCCGACACCGGCTGCCCCCTGGGCGTGGCGGTGCGTGCCGAGCTGACGGTCAGCTTCATCGGCCTCAAGCTGGGGCTGCTCACCGGCGAGGCGCCGGATCACGTCGGCGCGCTGGTGTTCGCCGATCTGGCGGCCGATCCGCAGATCGTCGCCGCGCAGCCAGCCGCGGCCCTGCGCCTGGCTGCCGGCAATGTGGCGCGTCTGGCGCCGCGTCTGCGCACCGCGCACAAGGGGCGTTACGGTCATGTGCTGGTGCTTGGCGGCGACCTCGGCCTTGGCGGGGCGGCGCTGCTCAGCGCGGAAAGCGCCCTGCGCGCCGGCGCCGGGCTGGTCAGTCTGGCGACCCGCGGCGCGCACGTGCCGGCGGCGCTGGCGCAGCGGCCGGAGTTGATGAGCCGCGGCGTCGACTCGGCTAATCAGGCGCTGGCGCTGATGACCCGTGCCGACGTGCTGGTGGTCGGTCCGGGGCTCGGCCAGGAGGCCTGGGGCCGCAGCCTGCTGTCGGCGGCGGCCGGCTGCGCGCAGCCCCAGGTGTGGGATGCCGACGCGCTGAATCTGCTCGCCGCCGGCGCGGTGGGCGCACCGGCGAATGCCGTGCTGACGCCCCACCCCGGCGAGGCCGCGCGTCTGCTGGGCAGCGATACCGCAACCGTGCAGGCCGACCGGCCGGCAGCAGCCCTCGCTCTGGCGCGGCGCAATGGCGTGGTGGTCATCCTCAAGGGCTCCGGCAGCCTGGTGGCCACCCCCCAGGGGCACCTGGCGCTGTGCGACCACGGCCATCCGGCGATGGCCGGAGCGGGGCTTGGAGATGTTCTCGCCGGGCTGGTCGGTGCCCTGCTGGCTCAGGGGCTGGCGCCTTTCGAGGCGGCCTGCCTGGCAGTCTGGCTGCATGCCCGGGCGGGCGAGCGGCTGGCGGTGATGGGCCGCGGGTTGGTGGCCAGCGATCTGTTCCCGATGATTCGTCAGTTGCTGGAGGAGCATTCGCCGTGCCTGGGCTGATCCTTTTTGCCGCTGACGAGGCGGCCCAACTGGCCCTGGGCGAGCGCCTCGGCGCGCTCACCGGCGGCTGCGGGACGATCTTCCTGCATGGCGAACTCGGCGCCGGCAAGACCACTCTGTCGCGTGGCATCCTGCGCGGCCTGGGGCATGCCGGCGCGGTGAAGAGCCCGACCTTCACTCTGGTCGAGCCCTACCGGATCGGCGAGCGACAGGCCTACCACTTCGATCTGTATCGCCTGGCCGATCCGGAAGAGCTTGAATTTCTTGGGGTTCGTGACTATTTCGGGGACGACGCGCTGTGCCTGGTCGAGTGGCCGCAGCGCGGCTCGGGCTTTTTGCCAAGGCCGGACCTCGATATTACCATTACCCAGCAAGCGGGAGGCCGCATCTTGCGCCTGTCGCCCCATGGCGCACGGGGCGAAGCCTGGTGCGCCTCTCTGGCTCAGGAGAACTAGATAATTATGTGGGTTAGGGCCTGTCATCAATTGTTTCCACGATTGCGTTGCCGCCCGAAGGGACGGGCCTGTTTGGGCACAGTGCCGCGCTGTTCGTCGTTCATTTGGAATGACCAAACCTCTCTCCTCACGCCTTGCCCTGTGCCCAAACAGGCTCCGTCGCAACGAGGAAACCATTGATGACAGGCCCTAATTCCCTGCGTGCCTGGGTCGCCGGCGTCGGTCTGCTGCTCGTCGCCCTGGCCGTCGATACCTGGGCAGCCGTGGAGGTGCGTGGCGTGCGCCTGTGGCGGGCGCCGGACAATACCCGCCTGGTGTTCGATCTGAGTGGCCAGGTGCAGCACAGCGTATTCACCCTGACCGCACCGCACCGGATCGTCATCGATGTCAGTGGCGCCCAGCTGCGCACCCAACTGGACAGGCTCGCCTTGGGCAATACCCCGATCAGCGGCCTGCGCGCGGCGCAGCGGAGTCCGAACGAGCTGCGCCTGGTCCTCGACCTCTCCAAGTCGGTGGTGCCCAAGAGTTTCACCCTCGCACCCAACCAGCAGTACGGCCATCGTCTGGTGCTCGACCTTTACGATCAGGAGCCGAGCATCGCCCCCGAGCTGCCGCCGACGCGGGTCGTCAGTCGGCCGGTGCCGGCCCCGGTGATAACGCCGACCAAGCCGGCAGCCAAGGCGACCACGCCGTTGTCCAGGGGCAGGCGAGACATTGTGATCGCGATTGATGCCGGTCACGGCGGCGAGGATCCTGGCGCGATCGGTCCGCGGGGGGCGCAGGAGAAGAATGTCGTCCTGGCCATCGCCCGTGAGCTGCAGCAGCAGATCAACGCCGAGAAGGGCTTCCGCGCCGAGCTGGTGCGCACCGGTGACTACTTCATCCCGCTGCGCAAGCGCACCGAGATCGCCCGCAAGAAGGGCGCCGACCTGTTCGTCTCCATCCATGCCGACGCCGCGCCGCGCTCATCGGCCTTCGGCGCCTCGGTCTATGCCTTGTCCGATCGCGGCGCAACCTCGGAAACGGCGCGCTGGCTGGCCGACAGCGAGAACCGCTCGGACCTGATCGGGGGCGCCGGCAGTGTCAGTCTCGAGGACAAGGACCGCATGCTCGCCGGTGTGCTGCTCGACCTGTCGATGACTGCCTCGCTGTCCTCCAGTCTGAACGTCGGCCAGAAGGTGCTGAGCACCATGGGGCGGATCACCCCGCTGCACAAGGAGCGGGTGGAGCAGGCTGGCTTCATGGTGCTGAAATCGCCGGACATCCCGTCGATCCTGGTGGAAACCGGGTTCATCTCCAATCCTGGCGAGTCCGACAAGCTGCAGACCCGCAGTCACCAGCAGGCGCTGGCGCGTTCCATCCACGGCGGGGTGCGCCAATTCTTCCAGCAGAACCCGCCGCCGGGCACCTACATCGCTTGGCTGCGCGACTCCGGGAAGATTGCCCGGGGACGACAGGAGCATGTGGTCGTCTCCGGCGAAACCCTGGCGCTGATCGCCGAGCGCTACCAGGTCGGCATGGCGGCGCTGCGCCGCGCCAACAAGCTGAAGAGCGACCTGCTGAAGATCGGCCAGGTTCTCGACATACCGGCCGCCACCTTGGCGGCCCAGCCATGAGCGGCCCGGCGCGCATTCAGCTGCTGAGTCTGCGGCTGGCCAACCAGATCGCCGCCGGCGAAGTGGTCGAGCGACCGGCCTCGGTGGCCAAGGAGCTCTTGGAGAACAGCCTGGACGCCGGTGCCCGGCGCATCGACATCGAGGTGGAGCAGGGCGGCGTCAAGTTGCTGCGGGTGCGCGACGACGGCAGTGGCATCGCCGCCGACGACTTGCCGCTGGCCCTGGCCCGCCATGCCACCAGCAAGATCCGCGATCTGGAGGATCTCGAGCGGGTGATGAGCCTGGGCTTTCGCGGCGAGGCGCTGGCCTCGATCGGTTCGGTGGCGCGTCTGACCCTGACCTCGCGCACCGCCGATGCCGGGCAGGCCTGGCAAGTCGAAACGGAGGGGCGCGACATGGAAGCGCGGGTGCAACCGGCGGCGCATCCGGTCGGCACTTCGGTGGAGGTGCGCGACCTGTTCTTCAATACGCCAGCGCGGCGCAAATTCCTGCGTGCGGAAAAGACCGAATTCGAGCATTTGCAGGAGGTCATCAGGCGCCTGGCCCTGGCGCGCTTCGAGGTGGCCTTCCACTTGCGCCATAACGGCCGGAGTGCGCTGGCCCTGCATGAGGCCGGAGACGACGCGGCCCGTGCGCGGCGGGTCGCGGCGGTCTGCGGGCCGGCCTTCCTGGAGCAGGCGCTGCCGGTCGAGGTCGAGCGGGGCGGTCTGCGCCTGTGGGGCTGGGTCGGCCTGCCGACTTTCTCGCGCAGTCAGGCCGACCTGCAGTACTTCTACGTCAACGGCCGCATGGTGCGCGACAAGCTGGTCGCCCATGCAGTGCGCCAGGCCTATCGCGACGTGCTGTTCAACGGCCGTCATCCGACCTTCGTGCTGTTCCTCGAGGTCGATCCGTCGGTGGTGGATGTCAACGTGCATCCCACCAAGCATGAGGTGCGCTTTCGCGACAGCCGCATGGTCCACGATTTCCTCTATGGCACCTTGCACCGCGCACTGGGCGAGGTGCGCCCCGAGGACCAACTGGCGGCACCGGTTGCCGCGCCGTCCGCGGCTCCGCTCGCCGGACCTGCTGCCGGCGAGTTCCGGGGGCAGGGCGAGATGCCGCTGTCCACCTGCGCACCCGAGCGGACGCCGGACGAGCCGGCCGCCTGGAAGGGCCCCGGCGCTGGCTATCAGGCGCCACGGCCGCAGCCTGCGGGGCATTCCGCCGAGCCCGGGGGCGTCTATCGCGAGTTCTTCGCGCCGCTGGCCGAGTCCGGGTCTGCGCCTGCAGCCCCGTCGGACGGGCTGGACGATGTGCCGCCGCTCGGCTATGCCCTGGCCCAACTCAAGGGGATCTACATCCTCGCCGAGAACGCGCAGGGCTTGGTACTGGTGGACATGCACGCGGCCCACGAGCGGGTCACCTACGAGCGGCTGAAGACCGCCATGGCCAGCGAGGGGTTGCGCGGCCAGCCGTTGCTGGTGCCGGAAAGTCTGGCCCTCAGCCAGCGCGAGGCGGACTGCGCCGAGGAACATGCCGAGTGGTTCCTGCGGCTGGGTTTCGAGCTGCAGCGCCTCGGCCCCGAAGCCCTGGCGATCCGGCAGACGCCGGCGCTGCTCCGGCAGGCCGAGTCGGGCCAGCTTGTGCGCGACGTGTTGGCCGATCTCCTGGAGTACGGTACTAGCGATCGCATCCAGGCCCATCTCAACGAGCTGTTGGCGACCATGGCCTGTCATGGCGCGGTGCGTGCCAACCGGCGCCTGACCTTGCCGGAGATGAACGCCTTGCTGCGCGACATGGAGCACACCGAACGCAGCGGTCAGTGCAACCACGGGCGGCCGACCTGGACCCGGCTGAGCATGGACGAGCTGGACAAGCTGTTCTTGCGCGGTCGCTAATCAACTTCCTCATGCCGAGCGGGGCCGCTTGCAAGCCTGTCGCCCGGCACCTGAAACTATGCTCCCTTTCGCGCCAGTACCGAGTTCGCCGATGTCCCGCCTGCCTCCCGCCATCTTCCTCATGGGGCCGACCGCTTCCGGCAAGACCGACCTGGCGCTGGAGCTGGTGCGGGTCCTGCCGTGCGAGCTGATCAGCGTCGACTCGGCGCTGGTCTATCGGGGCATGGACATCGGCACGGCCAAGCCCTCGAAGGCGCTGCTGGCGGAGTTTCCCCATCGCCTCATCGATATTCGCGATCCGGCGGAAAGCTATTCCGCCGCCGAGTTCCGCGACGCTGCCCTGGCAGCCATGGCTGAAATCACCGCCCGGGGGCGCATTCCCCTGCTGGTGGGCGGCACCATGTTGTATTACAAGGCCCTGCTGGAGGGGCTGGCTGACATGCCGGGCGCCGATCCGGCGCTGCGTGCGGAACTGGAGGCGCGGGGCGCTGCGCAAGGCTGGCCGGCCCTGCACCGGGAGCTGGCGGCGGTCGATCCGGAGTCGGCGGCGCGCATCCATCCCAACGATCCCCAGCGTCTAGTGCGGGCTCTGGAGGTCTATCGGGTCAGCGGCCTTTCGATGACTGCCCATCGCTTGCGTCAGGTCGCGCAAAATCCTCTATCTTGCGACTCAACGGGTGGGCATTTGCCTTATACTGTCGCCCATCTGGCAATAGCGCCGACGCAGCGACAGATTCTGCACGAGCGAATCGCCCGGCGATTCCGCCTGATGCTGGAGCAGGGCTTCGTCGACGAGGTCGAGGCGTTGCGGCGGCGCGGCGATTTACATGAGAACCTGCCCTCCATGCGGGCGGTCGGTTACCGGCAGGTGTGGGAACATCTGGAGGGTCGACTGACGCGGGAGCAGATGGTCGAGCGCGGCATCATCGCGACACGCCAACTGGCCAAACGGCAGTTCACCTGGTTGCGCAGCTGGACCGACCTCCACTGGTTGGACAGCTTGGGGGACGACAATCTTCAACGCTCCTTGAAATACCTTGAGGCGGTCGCCATATTGGCCTGAACTTCAGTCCTTGCTGCCGTTTTGGGGTTTCCCTGAGGCAGCCTGCCATTTTTCTTCAAATTTCTAAACAATCCCTGAAAGGAGAGCTCCTTATGTCAAAAGGGCATTCGCTACAAGACCCTTACCTTAATACCCTGCGCAAAGAGCGCGTTCCGGTTTCCATCTATCTGGTCAATGGTATCAAGCTGCAGGGCCAGATCGAATCCTTCGATCAATTCGTGATCCTGCTGAAGAACACGGTCAGCCAGATGGTCTACAAGCACGCGATTTCCACCGTGGTGCCGAGCCGTCCTGTGCGCCTGCCCACTGCGAGTGAGGGCGAGCAGCCCGAACCCGGCAACGCCTGATAGGAGCCCGCCTTGTTTTTTGAGCGCCCTGGTGGTGGAGAGCGAGCCATCCTGGTTCATCTCGAGAGTCAGGATCCCGATGCGCGTGAAGATCCCCAGGAGTTCCAGGAGCTCGCCCGCTCGGCGGGTGCCGAAACGGTGGCGTTCGTCGGTGTGGCGCGTCACCAGCCAAGTGCCAAATTTCTGATCGGCACCGGCAAAGTCGAGGAGTTACACGATCTGGTCAGGACCGAGCAGGCCGAGCTGGTGATCTTCAATCACATCCTGACGCCCAGTCAGGAGCGCAACCTGGAGCGCGCCTTCGAGTGCCGGGTGCTCGATCGCACTGGCCTGATTCTCGACATTTTCGCCCAGCGCGCGCGTACCCATGAGGGCAAGCTGCAGGTCGAGCTGGCCCAGTTGGAGCACATGAGCACGCGACTGGTCCGTGGCTGGACCCACCTGGAGCGGCAGAAGGGCGGTATCGGTCTGCGCGGTCCCGGTGAAACCCAGCTGGAGACTGACCGGCGCCTGCTGCGGGTACGCATCCGGCAGATCCGCCGGCGTCTGGAAAAGGTGCGCAGCCAGCGCGAGCAGGCGCGGCGCGGACGCCGGCGCGCGGAGATTCCCCTGGTTTCCCTGGTCGGTTATACCAATGCTGGCAAGTCCACCCTGTTCAATGCCATGACGGCTTCTGAGGTCTATGCGGCCAACCAGCTATTCGCCACCCTCGATCCGACCCTGCGCCGTCTCGAGCTGGACGATCTGGGGGCGCTGGTACTGGCGGATACCGTAGGATTCATCCGCCATCTGCCGCACAAGCTGGTCGAGGCATTTCGCGCTACGCTGGAAGAGTCGAGCAATTCCGACCTCCTGCTGCATGTGATCGACGCTCACGAGCCCGAGCGCATGGCGCAGATCGAGCAGGTCATGGCCGTGCTGGGAGAAATCGGCGCCGACAGCCTGCCGATCCTGGAGGTGTACAACAAGCTGGACCTGTTCGAAAGCATGGAGCCGCAGATCCAGCGCGATGCCGATGGCAAGCCGCAGCGGGTCTGGGTATCGGCCCGCGACGGGCGCGGCCTGGATCTGCTGCGTCAGGCCATCGCCGAGCTGCTGGGAGATGATCTGTTTGTCGGGACCCTGCGCCTGCCGCAGGGACTGGGTCGGCTGCGCGCGCAGTTTTTCGCGCTCGGGGCGGTGCGCAGCGAGACGCATGACGAGGAGGGGGGAAGCCTGCTGGCAGTGCGTTTGCCACGGATCGAACTGAAGCGCCTGGTCAGTCGCGAGGGGCTGCGGCCGGACGAGTTCATCACGCAACATACTTTGCAATGAAAGCCCGGCCGGCAGTTTTGCCGCCGGAAGCGGGCATTGGGTAGCATGGGGTGGCGTGCCGTGGGCGCGTCTGTGTTTTTCGGATGGAGAGCGCTATGGCTTGGAATGAGCCGGGTGGCAATTCTAACAACCAGGATCCCTGGGGCGGGCGTCGCGGAGGCGACCGCAAGGGGCCACCGGACCTCGACGAGGCGTTCCGCAAGTTGCAGGAAAGCCTGAACGGCATGTTGGGCGGGAAGAAGCGCGGCAGTGACGGGGCGGGTGGCAAGGGCGGTGGTTTCGGCCTGTTCGGCATCGCCCTGGCGGTGCTGGCGGCTTTCTGGTTGTACAGCGCGATCTACGTGCTGGACGAGCAGGAGCAGGCGGTGGTGCTGCGCTTCGGCAAATATCACGAGACCGTCGGGCCGGGCCTGAATATCCATTTCCCGCCGATTGATCGCAAGTTCGTGGAGAACGTCACCCGCGAGCGGGCCTACAGCAAGCAGGGGCAGATGCTCACCGAGGACGAGAACATCGTCGACGTGCCGCTTACCGTGCAGTACAAAATCAGCAATCTGAAGGACTTCGTGCTGAGCGTGGATCAGCCCGAGATCAGCCTGCAGCATGCCACCGACAGTGCACTGCGCCATGTGGTGGGCTCCACCGAGATGGATCAGGTGCTCACCGAGGGGCGCGAGCTGCTGGCGAGCGAGGTTCAGGAGCGCCTGCAGCGTTTCCTCGACACCTACCGCACCGGCATCGTCGTGACCCAGGTAAACGTGCAGAACGCCCAGGCGCCACGCGAGGTTCAGGAGGCGTTCGACGACGTGATTCGGGCTCGCGAGGACGAGCAGCGCGAGCGCAATCAGGCGGAAACCTATGCCAATGGCGTGATTCCCGAGGCGCGCGGCCAGGCGCAGCGGATTCTCGAAGATGCCAATGGCTATCGCGAGGAGGTCGTGGCCCGTGCCCAGGGTGAGGCGCAGCGCTTCGGCAAGCTGGTGGCGGAGTATCACAAGGCACCGGAGGTGACCCGTCAGCGCCTGTACCTGGAAACCCTGCAGGAGGTCCTGAGCAACAGCAGCAAGGTGCTGGTCGCCACCGAGGGGGCGCAGAACAACCTGCTCTACCTGCCGCTCGACAAGATGCTCGAGGGGCGCGGTGGCAATGCCCCGGCTGGTTTGCCGGCGCCTGCCGCGGCGGGCGCCGCCGACATGGGGTCGCAGGTCGTCAATGATCTGCAGCAGCGAGACCTGCGTTCAAGGGAGAGGCGTTGATGAGCAACAAATCCGTGGTCGCCCTGGTCGTCGGAGTGGTTCTGGCGCTGGTCGTCTGGAACAGCTTCTACGTCGTGGCGCAAACCGAAAGGGCCGTCCTGCTGCGGTTCGGTCGCATTGTCGAAGCCGATCTCCAGCCCGGGTTGCACGTGAAGATTCCCTATGTCAACAAGGTGCGCAAGTTCGATGCCCGTCTGTTGACGCTGGATTCGCCGACCCAGCGTTTCCTCACTCTGGAGAAGAAGGCGGTGATGGTCGATGCCTATGCCAAGTGGCGGGTGGCGGACGCCGAGCGCTTCTACACCGCTACTTCCGGCCTCAAGCAGGTCGCCGATGAGCGTCTGCTGCGCCGTCTCGAGTCGGGGCTGCGCGACCAGTTCGGCAAGCGAACCCTGCATGAGGTGGTTTCCGGCGAGCGCGACGCGCTGATGGCGGATATCACCCAGGCGCTTGATCGGATGGCGCGCAAGGAGCTGGGGATCGAGGTGCTCGACGTGCGGGTCAAGGCCATCGACCTGCCGAAGGAAGTCAATCGCAGCGTATTCGAGCGCATGAGCACCGAGCGTGAGCGCGAGGCCCGCGAGCACCGCGCCAAGGGCAAGGAGCTGGCCGAAGGGATCCGTGCCGATGCCGACCGCCAGCGCCGGGTGCTGCTGGCCGAGGCCTACCGCGAGTCGGAAGAGCTTCGTGGTGAGGGTGATGCACTGGCGGCAGACATCTATGCCCAGGCTTACAGGCAGGATCAGGAATTCTACGCCTTCCACCGCAGTTTACAGGCCTATCGCGGCAGTTTTGCGGACAAGAAGGACGTGCTGATCCTGGATCCGAAGAGCGAATTCTTCCGCTATCTGGAGCAGGCCAAGCCGTGATGGATATCCGGCGGGGCTGCAGGTCCCGCCGGGATGTCCGGACTGGAAAACGTGCTATGATGGGCCAGCCGGGGAAAACCCGGCTTTTTTGCGTCTGTGGGAATCATATGGCAGGGATTCACGATTGCCGTGTGTCTGATGCTGGTACTCGAAGGCATCCTGCCTTCCTCAACTCGCGACGCCGGCGTAGTGCGATCATGCAAGTACTGCAGTTGTCGGATCGTCAGCTATGCCTCATGGGGCTGGCCAGCATGCTGCTGGGAACCGCCCTCCTTATTGACTTCATTGAAGGCTTTCCGCCCGGATCGAGAGAGGAAAGGCGTAATGGCAACGGTAGACTGCTGGCTGCTGCCGGATGGTATCGAGGAAGTTTTGCCGCCGGAGGCGGCCCGTATCGAGGTAGTGCGCCGCCAGATGCTGGATCTGTTCCAGCGCTGGGGCTATGAGTTCGTCGTCACCCCGCATATTGAATTCCTGGAGTCCTTACTGACCGGTGCCGGTCAGGACCTGGACCTGCGTACCTTCAAGGTGACGGACCCGCTGTCCGGTCGCCTGATCGGCTTTCGAGCCGACATCACCCCGCAGGTCGCGCGCATCGATGCGCACACCCTGCGCCGCGAGGGGCCGAGCCGACTCTGCTACGCTGGCAGCGTGCTGCATGCGAAGCCGCGGGCTCTATCCACCTCGCGCAGCCCCATCCAGCTCGGCGCGGAGCTTTACGGCGATACCAGCCCGGCGAGCGATGTGGAAG
This sequence comes from Azotobacter armeniacus, assembly GCF_054779355.1. Classification (NCBI taxonomy): domain Bacteria; kingdom Pseudomonadati; phylum Pseudomonadota; class Gammaproteobacteria; order Pseudomonadales; family Pseudomonadaceae; genus Azotobacter; species Azotobacter armeniacus. The sequence goes on along the minus strand of NZ_BAAGYK010000035.1, from coordinate 63,324 downwards.
TCATCGGTCTGATGCTGGAGGTGCTCGAGCAGGTCGCAGTGCCGGACGTGCACATGGATCTCGGACATGTCGGTATCTACCGGGGGTTGGCTCGGGCGGCGGGGTTGTCCGGCGAGATCGAGCAGCAGCTGTTCGACGCCCTGCAGCGCAAGGCCGTCGACGAGGTGGAGGCTCTGACCGCGCCGCTGCCCGAGGCTCAGGCCTCGATGCTGCGCGCCTTGGCCGAGCTCTGCGGTGGTCGAGAAGTGCTCGATCTGGCCCAGGCCTGTCTGGTCGACGCGCCAGCCGAAGTGCGTGCGGCCCTGGATGAGTTGATCGCCATCGCCGACACGCTGAGCGTGCGCTATCCGGAGCTGCCACTGTATTTCGATCTGAGCGAGCTGCGCGGTTATCACTACCACACCGGCGTGGTGTTCGCGGCCTTCGTGCCGGGGGTTGGCCAGTCGATCGCCCAGGGCGGCCGCTACGACGACATTGGTGCCGATTTCGGTCGCGCCCGGCCGGCAACCGGTTTTTCCACCGATCTGAAGACCCTGGTGGCCCTGGGGCGGGTGGCGCCGGCCGAGCCGGTAGTCGGCATCTGGGCTCCGGACAGTCACGATGTCTATCTTTGGCAGATGGTGCAGCGCCTGCGGTGCCAGGGCGAGCGGGTGGTTCAGGCGTTGCCGGGTCAGCAGGTCGCCGCCGCCCGGGCCTGCGGCTGTGACCGGCAGTTGCTGCTGAGCGATGGCCGGTGGCGGGTGGTGCCGCTGGCATCCTGAGTTTCTTCGCCGGCCCATGGCCGGCATCAGTTTTTCCCGAAGAGGACAAGCGTTATGGGTAAGAATGTCGTGGTCCTGGGCACCCAGTGGGGTGATGAGGGCAAGGGCAAGATCGTCGATCTGCTGACCGATCAGGCGGCGGCCGTCGTGCGTTATCAGGGTGGCCACAACGCCGGTCACACCCTGGTCATCGATGGCGAGAGGACTGTGTTGCACCTGATTCCGTCCGGGATTCTGCGCGACAATGTGGAGTGCCTGATCGGCAACGGGGTGGTCGTGGCGCCGGATGCGCTACTGCGCGAGATCGCCAAGCTGGAGGAGAAGGGCGTGCCGGTGCGCGAGCGCCTGCGCATCAGTCCGTCCTGCACCCTGATCCTGCCCTACCACGTGGCCTTGGACCTGGCGCGCGAGGCAGCCCGCTCCGAAGGCAAGATCGGCACCACCGGTCGTGGCATCGGCCCGTCCTATGAGGACAAGGTGGCCCGCCGCGGCCTGCGCATTGGCGACCTGTTCAATCCGGAGCGCTTTGCCAAGAAGCTGCACGAGTTGCTGGAGTACCACAACTTCATCCTGCAGAACTTCTACAAGGTCGAGCCGGTGGATTTCCAGAAGACTCTCGACGAGGCGCTGGGCTATGCCGAACTGCTCAAGCCGATGATCACCGACGTCACTGCACGTCTGCACGAGCTGCGCAAGCAGGGGGCCTGCATCATGTTCGAGGGTGCCCAGGGTTCGCTGCTGGACATCGACCATGGCACCTATCCCTATGTGACCAGCTCCAGCACCACCGCCGGCGGTACCGCCACCGGTTCAGGGTTTGGTCCGCTGTATCTCGACTATATCCTCGGCATCACCAAGGCCTATACCACGCGCGTGGGGTCCGGGCCTTTCCCCACCGAGCTGTTCGACGACATCGGTGCGCGTCTGGCCAGCAAGGGCCATGAGTTCGGCTCCACCACCGGCCGCGCCCGCCGCTGTGGCTGGTTCGATGCGGTGATCTTGCGTCGTGCCATCGAAATCAACAGTATCTCCGGTCTGTGTTTGACCAAGCTGGACGTGCTGGACGGCCTGGAGACCGTCAAGCTGTGCGTAGCCTACCGGAACGCCGAGGGTGTCATCACCGAAGCGCCGACCGACGCCGACAGTTATGTGGGGCTGGAGCCGGTGTACGAGGAGATGCCGGGCTGGAAGGAGTCGACCGTCGGCATCAAGAGTCTGGGCGATCTGCCGGCCAATGCCCTTGCCTATATCAAGCGCATTGAGGCGCTGGTCGGTGCGCCCATCGACATTATCTCCACCGGGCCGGATCGCAACGAAACCATCGTGCTGCGCCATCCGTTCGCCTGAGTCTGGATCGCCCCGAGGCCGCCTGCGGGCGGTCTTCCGGACTAGAGTGCTTGCTATTGGAAGTGGGGTGGGGGCTTCGATGGCATTTCGGGAGTGTAGAAGCGAAAAAACCGAGCCATTGGCTCGGTTTTTTCGTGAATAAGATGGTGCCCAGGAGAAGACTCGAACTTCCACGGTGTTGCCACCGCTAGGACCTGAACCTAGTGCGTCTACCAATTCCGCCACCTGGGCACATGCGGCGACCAAGCACCGACTTGCGCAGTATTCATCGTGTTGACCGACACGGAGCCTGCTGTCCGTATAAAAGACCGCTTCTTTGGTGAAGCGTGCTTTTCAATATGGTGCCCAGGAGAAGACTCGAACTTCCACGGTGTTGCCACCGCTAGGACCTGAACCTAGTGCGTCTACCAATTCCGCCACCTGGGCACTGCATTTCAATGCTGTCGCATCGATTTCATGCTACAACGTCTCAACGTTGTGGGCGCGAACTATACGGAGCAGGTTTTGGCTTGTAAACCCTTGCGGTGAAAAAAATTATTGTCGCCGTAAAGCTGACCGGCAGATGGATTTCGCGCTTCAATAAGCAGATGGCAAATACCTCAAATGGAAACCATGAATAAGGTGACAACGCACTGATGGCCGATTGGCAAAGTCTCGATCCCGAGGCCGCCCGCGAGGCGGAAAAGTACGACAACCCCATTCCCAGCCGCGAGTTGATCCTGAAGCGCCTCGACGAGCGTGGCGCTCCCGCCAGCCGCGAGGAGCTGGCCGAGGAGTTTGGCCTGCGCGAGGAGGAGCAGATCGAAGCCCTGCGCCGGCGCCTGCGCGCCATGGAACGCGACGGTCAGCTGATCCATACCCGTCGCGGCACCTATGCGCCGGTGGACAAGCTCGATCTGGTGCTCGGTCGGGTCAGCGGACACCGCGACGGCTTTGGCTTCCTGATTCCGGACGACGGCAGCGAAGACCTCTTTCTCGGTCCGATGCAGATGCGCTTGCTGTTCGACGGTGACCGCGCCCTGGCGCGGGTGTCCGGCTTCGATCGGCGTGGCCGCCGCGAGGGAGCAGTCGTCGAAGTAGTCTCGCGAGCCCACGAAACCGTCGTCGGCCGCTATTACGAGGAAAGCGGCATCGGTTTCGTCATCCCCGACAACCCGAAGATCCAGCAGGAGGTGCTGGTCACCCCCGGTCGCACGGCCAACGCCGGGGTCGGCCAGTTCGTCGAGATCCGCATCACCCACTGGCCGACCCTGCGCTTCCAGCCGCAGGGCGACATCATCGAGGTGATCGGCAACTATATGGCGCCGGGCATGGAGATCGACGTCGCACTGCGCAGCTACGACATTCCCCACGTCTGGCCGGAGGCCGTGCTCAAGGAGGCGCGCAAGTTCAAGCCCGAGGTGGAGGAGAAGGATAAGCTCAAGCGCATCGACTTGCGCCATCTGCCATTCGTCACCATCGACGGTGAGGATGCCCGCGACTTCGACGATGCGGTTTACTGCGAGAAAGGCATTCTGGCCCCCTTGGCCGGTGGCTACCGCCTGTACGTGGCGATCGCCGACGTGTCCCACTACGCCAGGGTGGGCTCGGCTCTGGATGAGGAGGCCGGCCGGCGCGGCAACTCGGTGTATTTCCCCGAGCGGGTGGTGCCGATGCTGCCGGAGGAGCTCTCCAACGGACTCTGTTCGCTCAACCCGCAGGTCGACCGGCTGGCCATGGTCTGCGAGATGACCCTGTCGCGTTCCGGCAAGATGACCGACTACCAGTTCTACGAGGCGGTCATCCATTCTCATGCCCGACTGACCTACAACAGGGTCAGCACCATGCTGGAGCAGCCGAAGACCCCCGAAGGCAAGCGGCTGCGCAGCATCTATGCGGGGGTGTTGCCGCATCTCAAGCAGCTGCATTCGCTCTACAAGGTGCTGGTGAAGGCGCGTCAGGTGCGTGGTGCCATCGACTTCGAAACCCAGGAAACGCGCATCGTCTTCGGTTCCGGGCGCAAGATCGCGGAAATTCTGCCGACCGAGCGCAACGATGCGCACAAGCTGATCGAGGAATGCATGCTCTGTGCCAACGTGGCAACCGCCGCGTTCCTGCAGAAGCACGAGCTGCCAGGGCTCTACCGGGTGCACGACGGCCCGCCGGCGGAGCGCCTGGAGAAGCTCAAGGCATTCCTTGGCGAGCTTGGCCTGAGCCTGCATCGCAGCAAGGATGGTCCGACGCCGAAGGACTACCAGATGCTGCTGGAGTCGATCCAGGGGCGGCCGGACTTCCACCTGATCCAGACGGTTATGCTGCGCTCGCTCAGTCAGGCGGTATACAGTGCCGAGAATCATGGTCACTTCGGCCTGAACTACGAGGCCTATACCCATTTCACCTCGCCGATCCGCCGCTATCCGGATCTCCTGGTGCATCGCGCGATCCGCAGCGTGATTCGCTCCAAGCGCGAGACGCCTCATGTGCGCCGTGCGGGCGCGGCGAGCATGCCCAGGGCGCGCATCTACCCCTACGACGAGGCGTCCCTGGAGCAGCTCGGCGAGGCCTGCTCGATGACCGAGCGGCGTGCTGACGAGGCGACCCGCGACGTGGTCAACTGGCTGAAGTGCGAATTCATGCAGGATCGCGTCGGCGAGCGTTTCGACGGGGTGATCACGGCGGTAACTGGCTTTGGCATCTTCGTCGAACTGAAGGATATCTATGTGGAGGGGCTGGTGCATGTCACCGCCTTGCCGGGCGACTACTATCACTTCGATCCGGTTCACCACCGTCTGGCCGGGGAGCGCAGTGGGCGCGGCTTCCGGCTCGGCGACAGCGTTGCCGTGCGGGTGATGCGGGTCGACCTGGACGAGCGGCGGATCGACTTCGAACTGGTCGAGGGCGAGCGCGGGCAGCCGACCGGGCGCCGCCGGCGCTCTGCCGAGCAGGGCTCAGAGGTCGAGGGGCGTACCGCCAAGGGGCGTGGCAAGGGCAGCAGGGGTGGTAAGGGCAAGGAGCTGGCGCCACTGGCTTCCGAGTTGCTGGCCCAGGCCGAGGCCATGCTCGGCAACACCGATGTGAAGAAGAGTCGGGCGACCAAGCAGGCGCTGCTGGCCGAGGCCAAGACCACCAAGCCGGAGCGCCGGAAGGCGACCAAGGGCTCTACCGGCAAGGGGGGCGGCGGCAGGCAGCACAAGCCGGCCGACAAGGGCGCTTCCCGCAAGGCTCGGAGCAAGGCCAAGACATGAGCGAACTGGAAAGGATCTACGGCGTACATGCCGTGGAGGCCCTGCTGCGTCATCACCCTCGGCGGGTCAAGCAGCTCTGGCTGGCCGAGGGGCGTCAGGACCCTCGGGTGCAGGCGCTGCTCGAGATGGCCCGGCAGGCTCGGGTGCCGGTCGGCCCGCGTGAGCGCCGCGAGCTGGACGAGTGGGCCGAGGGCGTGCACCAGGGCGTGGTCGCCGAGGTCAGTCCCAGTCAGGTCTGGGGTGAGGCGATGCTCGACGAGCTGCTCGACCGCTGCGAGGGGCCGCCGCTGCTGCTGGTCCTGGATGGCGTCACCGATCCGCACAACCTCGGCGCCTGCCTGCGTACCGCCGATGCGGCTGGCGTGCAGGCGGTGATCGTGCCCAAGGACAAGTCGGCCACGTTGAACGCCACGGTGCGCAAGGTCGCCTGCGGCTCCGCCGAGGTGGTCCCGCTGGTGGCGGTGACCAACCTGGCGCGGACCCTGGGGAAGCTTCGCCAGCGCGGACTGTGGACGGTCGGCACCGCCGGCGAGGTCGAGCAGGAACTCTATGGGCTGGACCTGCGCGGCCCGACTGTGCTGATCATGGGTGCCGAGGGCAAGGGTATGCGGCGGCTGACCCGCGAGCACTGCGATTACCTGGTGCGCCTGCCGATGGCCGGCAGCGTCAGCAGCCTGAATGTATCCGTCGCCACTGGCATCTGTTTGTTCGAGGCGGTGCGCCAGCGCCGCACGCAATGACGGCACGGTACCCTTGTGCCTTGCTTCCCTCCCGGCCCTTCTCTAGAATTGCGCCCCTTGCCCTGAGCCGAGGCGCTGCGCCTCGGCTTATGACAAGTCCAACGAGTCATTCACTCCTTGCCTGACCGCATCGCGTCGGCAGGCTGCAACCCGTAAGGAGCATCCATGCGTCATTACGAAATCATTTTCCTGGTCCATCCGGATCAGAGCGAGCAGGTCGGTGGCATGGTGGAGCGTTACACCAAGCTGATCGAAGAGGATGGCGGCAAGATCCATCGCCTTGAAGACTGGGGCCGTCGCCAGCTGGCCTACGCCATCAACAACGTGCACAAGGCTCACTACGTGATGCTGAACGTCGAGTGCAGCGGCAAGGCCCTGGCCGAGCTGGAAGACAACTTCCGCTACAACGACGCCGTCATCCGCAACCTGGTCATCCGCCGCGACGAAGCCGTCACCGGCCAGTCCGAGATGCTCAAGGCCGAGGAAAACCGCAGTGAGCGTCGTGAGCGTCGCGAGCGCCCCGAACACGGCGGTCATGAAGGTCTCGACAGCGACAGCGATAAGGCTGACGAGTAATCCACGGATCTATTGAGGAGCAACTCCCATGGCACGTTTCTTCCGTCGTCGCAAGTTCTGTCGTTTCACTGCCGAAGGCGTGAAAGAGATCGATTTCAAGGATCTCAACACCCTGAAGGCTTACATCTCCGAAACCGGCAAGATCGTTCCCAGCCGCATCACCGGTACCAAGGCCCGTTATCAGCGTCAGCTGGCCACCGCTATCAAGCGTGCCCGCTATCTGGCCCTGCTGCCCTACACCGACAGCCACGGCCGTTGATGGCGGGCGGTCGACAGAGGTAAGGGATAGATCGCATGCGCGCCTTGGCCGAATTCATCATGCGCGGTCGCATGCAGGCCAGCTTCGTGGTCGTCAGCACCGCCGCCCTGCCGCTGCTGTTCTGGCTGAGTGCGGCGGCGGGCAGTCTGGTGTTGCTGCGCCGCGGGTTGAGCGACGCCTTCGGTATCGTTGCTCTGGCCATGCTGCCGGCGGCCGTCTGGTGGTACTTCGGCGAGCCACGCACCCTACTGCTGCTGCTCGGCACCCTGGGGCTGGCCCAGTTGCTGCGCGCCAGCGTGTCCTGGCGGCTGGTGCTGATGGGCAGTGTGCTGGTCGGCCTGGCCTATGCGCTGGTGCTGGGGGAGGTGTTCCGCGCCCCCATTGAGGCCATGGCGGGCGAGCTGCAGAAGCTCATGCCGCAGGTTCTCGAGTCGGCCAGGCCGCTCTCGGCGGACGAGCAGGTGCGTCTGGGTGCCCTGCTGGCGCCGGTGTTGACCGGCCTGCTGGCTGCGCTGCTGCAGATTGTCAGCCTGCTTGCCCTGGTGCTCGGTCGCTACTGGCAGAGCCTGCTATACAACCCCGGCGGTTTCGCCGGCGAGTTCCGCGCGCTGCGCCTGCCCTGGTTGTGGGCGTTAGCGCTGCTGACCGGCATGCTGCTCGCACCCAACCTGGGCGCGCAGCTGGCCATGCTGACGCCGCTGTGCAGCGTACCGCTGGTCTTCGCCGGCGCAGCCCTGGTACACGGGCTGGTGGCACAGGGGCGGCTGGGGCGGTTCTGGCTGGTGGGGCTGTATGTGACGCTGTTGCTGTTCATGCAGCTGACCTATCCGTTGCTGATGGTCTTGGCCATCGTCGACAGTCTGATTGATTTTCGCGGTCGCCAGACACCCAAGGGTGGCTCCGGAGCTGCGAACGGTGAAGGTTAAAAGTTAAGAGGTAAGACTCAAATGGAAGTCATCCTGCTGGAAAAGATCGCCAATCTGGGCAACCTGGGCGACAAGGTGAATGTAAAGGGCGGTTACGCACGTAACTTCCTGCTGCCGCAGGGCAAGGCCACCGCGGCCACCGCCGAGAATGTTGCGGCATTCGAAGCCCGTCGCGCCGAGCTGGAGCGTCTGGCTGCCGAGAAGAAGTCCTCCGCCGAAGAGCGCGCGGCCCATCTGAACGAGCTGGAAATCACCATCACCGCCACTGCCGGGGATGAAGGCAAGCTGTTCGGCTCCATCGGCACCGCAGACATCGCCGACGCCCTGACCGCCGCCGGTCTGGAAGTGGCGAAGAGCGAAGTGCGTCTCCCCAACGGCACCATTCGCCAGACCGGCGAATACGACGTGGCCCTGCACCTGCACTCCGACGTCGAGGCCAGCATCCGTCTGGTCGTGGTCGGCGGCTAAGCGGTCGCCATTTCGTCTGGCAGCCTTGCTGCCAGACGCCTAACATCGGGCACTCTCCGCAGTCGCGGAGCGTGCCCGTTGTCTTTCTGCCGTCCCGGAATCGGAATCCTCGCCAGCCATGAATGACATCAGTCCTCCCGAACAATACGACCTGGAAACCGCTGCCCTCAAGGTGCCGCCGCATTCCATCGAGGCCGAGCAGGCCGTGCTGGGCGGCTTGATGCTGGACAACAACACCTGGGAGCGGGTGCTGGACCAGGTTTCCGACGGCGACTTCTACCGCCATGACCACCGCATGATCTTTCGCGCCATCACGGTGCTGGCCGAGCGCAACATGCCATTCGACGTGGTCACCCTGTCCGAGCAGTTGGACAAGGAAGGCCACCTGGAGCAGGTCGGCGGCCTGGCCTACCTAGGCGAGCTGGCCAAGAACATCCCCTCGGTGGCCAACATCAAGGCCTATGCGCAGATCGTCCGCGAGCGCGCCACCCTGCGCCAGCTGATCGGCATCAGCAACCGGATCGCCGACAGCGCCTATGCACCTCAAGGCCGCAGTGGCGACGAGATCCTCGACGAGGCCGAGCGTATGATCTTCCAGATCGCCGAGGCACGGCCGAAGACCGGCGGCCCGATGGCGATCAACGACATCCTGGTCAAGGCTATCGATCGCATCGATTCGCTGTTCAACTCCGGCGACGCCATCACCGGCCTGTCCACCGGCTTCACCGATCTGGACGAGCAGACCAGCGGCCTGCAGCCGGCCGACCTGGTCATCGTCGCCGGGCGTCCGTCCATGGGCAAGACCACTTTCGCCATGAACCTGGTGGAGAACGCCGTGCTGCGTAGCGACAAGGCAGTGCTGGTGTATTCCCTGGAGATGCCTGCCGAATCCATCGTGATCCGGATGCTCGCTTCGCTCGGGCGCATCGACCAGACCAAGGTGCGCGCCGGCCGCCTGGATGACGACGACTGGCCGCGGCTGACCTCGGCGGTCAACCTGCTCAACGAGCGCAAGCTGTTCATCGATGATACCGCCGGCATCAGCCCGGCGGAAATGCGCGCTCGCACCCGGCGCCTGGCCCGCGAGCATGGCGAGATCGCCATGATCATGGTCGATTACCTGCAACTGATGCAGATCCCCGGTTCCAGCGGCGACAACCGGGTGAACGAGATTTCCGAGATCTCCCGCTCGCTGAAGGCGCTGGCCAAGGAGTTCAGTTGCCCGGTGATCGCCCTTTCGCAGCTCAACCGCTCGCTGGAGCAGCGTCCCAACAAGCGCCCGGTGAACTCCGACCTGCGCGAATCCGGTGCCATCGAGCAGGACGCCGACGTCATCATGTTCGTCTACCGCGATGAGGTCTATCATCCAGAAACCGAATTCAAGGGTGTCGCCGAGATCATCATCGGCAAGCAGCGCAACGGTCCGATCGGCACCACCCGGCTGGCCTTCCTCGGCAAGTACTCGCGCTTCGAGAACCTGGCTCCGGGCAGTTACCAGTTCGACGAGTGACCCACTGGACAGTCCTGCCCGCGCGGATTAGCGTCAAACGGGGAGCCACATTCCGCACAGGGAGGCCGACATGGCTGCTCCGGCGCGTCCTTCCGCCTTCACCGCCGGCCTGCGCGCTCTGCCAAAGGGCATCTGGGCGCTGGGCTTCGGCTCGATGCTCATGGATATCTCCTCCGAGCTGATCCACAGCCTGTTGCCGCTGTTCATGGTCGGCGTGCTCGGCACTTCTCTGGTGACGGTGGGTATCATCGAGGGCATGGCCGAGGCCGCCGCGGCATTCGCCAAGGTGTTCTCCGGCGCGCTCAGCGACTACCTGGGGCGGCGCAAGCAACTGATGGTGTTCGGCTATGCCCTGGCGGCTTTCAGCAAGCCGTTGTTTCCCCTGGCTGCGAGCATCGACTGGGTTTTCGCCGCGCGCTTCGCCGACCGCGTCGGCAAGGGCATCCGCGGTGCGCCGCGGGATGCGCTGATCGCCGACTTGGTGCAACCGCCGCTGCGCGGTGCGGCCTATGGCTTGCGTCAGGCGCTGGACTCGCTCGGCGCGGTGATCGGGCCGCTGCTGGCGCTGCTGTTCATGTTCTGGTTCGCCAACGACATCAAGGCGGTGATGTGGGTGGCGGTGATCCCGGCCTTCCTCACCGTAGCCTTGCTGCTGCGTTACGTGCAGGAGCCGGTGCGCGCCGGGGCCGGGGAGGGCGCCCGGCTGCCGCTGCGCCTGAGCGACGTGCGTCAACTGGGCGGAACCTACTGGTGGGTGGTGGGCATCGGCGCGGTGTTCACCCTGGCCCGCTTCAGCGAGGCTTTCCTGATCCTGCGCGCCGAGGACGTGGGCGTGCCCCTCGGCCTGGTGCCGCTGGCCCTGGTGGTGATGAGCCTGTTCTATGCCCTCTGCGCCTATCCGGCGGGACAGGCCGCCGACCGTTTCGATGCGCGCCGGCTGCTGCTGTTCAGCCTGCTGCTGCTGGTCCTCGCCGACCTGCTGCTGGCCAGCGCCGGCGGTCCCTGGCTGGCCTTCGCCGGCGCCGCCCTGTGGGGATTGCACATGGCCTTCAGCCAGGGCCTCTTGGCCAAGCTGGTGGCCGACAGTGCGCCGCTGGCGCTGCGCGGCACCGCCTTCGGCTTCTTCAATCTGCTCGGCGGGGTGGCGCTGCTGGCAGCCAGCATGGTTGCCGGCGCCCTGTGGCAGCGCTTCGGCGCCGCCGCCACCTTCCTCGCCGGCGCCGCCTTCGCCGCGCTGGCCGCCCTGGGGCTGCTGGCCTGGCGCGGTGTGGCCAGGGAGGATCCGAACTAGCGCGGCGCAGGCGGGCGCTTGCCGGGCTTGCCACCCTTCGCCGGCTTGCCGTTGCCGGCCTTGCGCCGCGCCTCGGCGGCGGCCTTGGCCTGTTCGCGCTTGTTCCAGGGGGTGCCGTCGTGGCTGCGGGGCGGCAGGCCGCTGTGCTGGGTGAGCAGCGGTTTGCCGAGCTTCTTGCTGCCGGTCGGCGTAGAGTTCTTGCGCCGCGCGCTGTGATAGCTATCGGTTTCCGGCTGGTAGGCCGGAATCAGCTGGTGCTTGCCGTTGCCGATCAGATCGGCGCGGCCCATCTCCTTCAGCGCCTCGCGCAGCAGCGGCCAGTTCTGCGGATCGTGGTAGCGCAGGAAGGCCTTGTGCAGGCGGCGCTGCCGCTCGCTCTTGACGATGGTCACCCCGTCGCTCTTGTAGGTCACCTTGCGCAGCGGGTCACGCCCCGAGTGGTACATGGCGGTGGCGGTGGCCATGGGCGAAGGGTAGAAGGCCTGCACCTGATCGGCGCGGAAATTGTTGCGTTTGAGCCACAGGGCAAGGCTCATCATGTCCTCGTCGCTGGTGCCGGGGTGCGCGGCGATGAAGTAGGGGATCAGGTACTGCTCCTTGCCCGCTTCCTTGGAGAACTTGTCGAACATCTTCTTGAAGCGATCATAGGTGCCGATGCCCGGCTTCATCATCCTGGAGAGCGGGCCCTGCTCGGTGTGCTCCGGGGCGATCTTCAGATAGCCGCCGACATGGTGGGTGACCAGCTCCCTGACGTATTCCGGCGACTCCACGGCGAGGTCATAGCGCAGGCCCGAGGCGATCAGGATCTTCTTCACTCCCGGCAGGTCGCGGGCCGAACGGTAAAGGTGGATCAGCGCCGAATGGTCGGTGTTCAGGTTGTCGCAGATGCCGGGGTAGACGCAGGACGGCTTGCGGCAGGCGGCCTCGATCGTGCGGCTCTTGCAGGCGATGCGGTACATGTTGGCGGTCGGCCCGCCGAGGTCGGAGATCACCCCGGTGAAGCCCGGCACCCGGTCGCGGATCTCCTCGATCTCGTGCAGGATCGACTCCTCCGAGCGGTTCTGGATGATCCGGCCCTCGTGCTCGGTGATCGAGCAGAAGGTGCAGCCGCCGAAGCAGCCACGCATGATGTTCACCGAGAAGCGGATCATCTCGTAGGCCGGGATGCGTTCGCCGCCGTAGGCCGGATGCGGTACGCGGGCATAGGGCAGGCCGAACACATAGTCCATCTCCTCGGTGGAGAGGGGGATTGGCGGCGGATTGAGCCAGACGTCCAGCTCGGCGTGGCGCTGCACCAGGGCGCGGGCATTGCCCGGGTTGGTCTCCTGATGCAGCACGCGGCTGGCGTGGGCATAGAGCACCGGGTCGTTGCGCAGCTTCTCGAAGGACGGCAGGCGGACCACCGTGCGCTCGCGGCTCAGCTTCGGGTGCGGCAGCAGCTCGACCGGCTGCGCCGCGGCCGGATCGTCCGGTTCGCCCCTTGCCTGTTCGAGGGCGCAGGCCTCGAGATCCTGGGTATTGATGTACGGGTTGATGATCTTGTCGACCTTGCCGGGGCGGTCGATGCGCGTGGAGTCGATCTCGAACCAGCCCTCCGGCGTGTCGCGGCGGACGAAGGCGCTGCCGCGGATGCCGGTGATCGACTCGATGCGTTCGCCGGCGGCCAGGCGGTGGGCCACCTCCACCACGGCGCGCTCGGCGTTGCCGAACAGCAGCAAGTCGGCGGTGGCGTCCATGAGGATCGAGCGGCGCACCTTGTCCTGCCAGTAGTCGTAGTGGGCGATGCGGCGCAGCGAGGCCTCGATGCCGCCGAGCACCACCGGCACCTGGCTCCAGGCCTCCTTGCAGCGCTGGCTGTAGACCAGGCTGGCGCGGTCCGGGCGCCTGCCGGCGAGGCCGCCGGGCGTGTAAGCGTCGTCGGAGCGGATCTTCCGGTCGGCGGTGTAGCGGTTGATCATCGAGTCCATGTTGCCGGCGGCGACGCCGAAGAACAGGTTCGGCTTGCCGAGCCTCATGAAGTCGTCCTTCGAGCGCCAATCCGGCTGGCTGATGATGCCGACCCGGAAGCCCTGGGCCTCCAGCAGGCGGCCGATGATCGCCATGCCGAAGGAGGGATGGTCCACGTAGGCGTCGCCGGTGACGATGATCACGTCGCAGGAATCCCAGCCGAGCTGCTCCATCTCCTCCCGGCTCATCGGCAGGAAGGGTGCCGGTCCGAAGCATTCGGCCCAGTACTTGGGATAGTCGAAGAGCGGCTTGGCTGCGTGCATGGCGGTGACCGGCGGGGGATTGCGAAGGGCGCGCAATATAGCACAAAAAATGAGCAGAAGGCCGAGTGGAATAGTCGGTTATAGGCAGGGCTCAGCCCTGCTGGAAGTGTCTGGAATCGGTAGCGCCGCGGCACCCGCGCGGTCATCCGGGTCAGCAGCTCGTAGCCGATGGTGCCGCAGGCGCGGGCAACCTCGTCGACCGGCAGCCCGGCGCCCCACAGCTCCACCGCATCGCCGACCCGCGCCTCGGGCAGCTCGCCCAGATCCACCGTCAGCACGTCCATGGACACCCGCCCGGCCAGCGGCGCACGCAGCGCCGTCATCACCTCGCGCCCATCGTGGCCATAGACGTTCGCCTTGACCACCACGAAGGCCCGGCGCGCAGGGCATGGTTGTGACGGAGGGCGGCCAGATCGAGCGTGACGACGAGAGGGCGCATGGGGAGGTCCTTGAGAAACGGGGGCGCCCCAGGTACTCCGGCGGCGCGGCTGCGGGCGTGTTCCAGCTTTGGGAAGTGGCGGCGAACGTCGGGAAAGAACCCAATCACCATGGGAGATTTCCCTCAAACTCTGTGGAAAGGCCTGTGGATAAACCTGGGAACAAATCCCTCGCTCGAGACTGGACGCGGCTTGCAGCGTGGTTGAGCGAAAAGTGAGCGGCAAATCCCGAAAGCGGCTTGGAACAGGCGGTTTTCCTGACGTCAGGGAAGGATAACGCTCGGGCTCGGCTCAGCCAGAGGCGCCGTCTGCTTGTCCAGCGAAACTGTGGAGCAGCCTGTGGATAAGCTGCGCACGAATGGCGCGGACCCGCCAGCGGCGGGCCTTGTGCGGCCTTGCTCGTTTCTTGCTCAGCGGCTCGCCTTGAGGATGACGAACTTGGGCGTCGCCGCCACCTGCTCGACCCGGGAGAACAGCTTCCTGAGCTTGACGTGATAGCCCAGGTGGCGGTTGCCGACGATCCACAGCGCGCCGCCCGACACCAGCGCCGTCCGGGCCTGCTGGAACATGCGCCAGGCGAGGAAGTCGCCGACTACCTGCTGCTGGTGGAACGGCGGGTTGCACAGCACTGCGTCCAGGGAGCGCTCCGCCTGGCCGGCCAGGCCATCGGCGGCGCGGATCTCCACCGGCCGCTCACCGAGCGCCGCGCGCCAGTTCTCCCGCGCCGACTGCACAGCCATGTAGGACTCGTCGATCAGGGTCAGTCGCGCCTTGGGGTTGGCCAGCGCGCAGACGATGGCGAGCACCCCGTTGCCGCAGCCGAGGTCGGCGACCCTCGCCGCGCCGAGTCCCTGCGGCAGGTGCGGGAGGAAAGCGCGGGTGCCGATGTCCAGCCCGTCGCGGCAGAATACATTGGCATGGTTGAGCAGCTCGACGGGTGGCTGGTCGAGGCGGTAGCGGGTCGGGTAGGGCGAGCGCGGTGAGGGCCTGTCCTGCGGCGTGGCGAACAGCAGGCGCGCCTTCTTCACTGCCAGCGAGGCCTGAACCGGGCCGACATGACGCTCCAGCAGCTCGCCGGCGGCGCGCGGCAGGTGCTTGACCATGGCCGCGGCGATCACCTGGGCGCCCGGCGCCAGCCGGCCGTGCAGGCGGATCAGCTGTTCCTCGAGCAATGCCAGGGTCTTGGGCACGCGGATCAGCACCCGGTCGAAGGGGCCTTCAGCGGTCTCGCTGGCCGGCACGAAGTTCACTGCCTCCGCCGCCAGGCCGTTGCGCCGCAGGTTGTCCTGCAGGGCCAGGCAGCCCAGATGGGAGTCGCCGCTGCTGGCCACCCGGGCATGACCCGCCAGGGCGGAGGCCAGCGCGCCGAAGGCGTCGTTGAGCAGCAGCAGCCGCGACTGCGCGGGCAAGCCCTGCTCGTGCAGGTGCTGCAGCAGGTATTCGTCGGCGGCATCGAAGGCCTGCAGGGGATCGTCGCGTCGCAGCGGCTGGCGCTGCAGCTCGAGACGGGCGAACGGAGTATCGAGAATGGACATGGCGGGGGGCGACGTTTGTCTATACCAAAAGAGAAGCCGGCGTTTTTCTGCAAGACGGGGGATTCGCATTTGCCGCGAGCGCCGGCCCGGACACAGTCATGGTTTTCGCCCGGGAGACCGCGGCGAACGAGGAGCGAAGTATGACCGCCAGCGAAGATAAGTTCACCCGGCAGGCGCTGCTCGAGGTCTGGCCCTGGACGGATACCCTGTTCAGCCTGCGCTGCAGCCGCCCGCCGGAGTTCCGTTTCCGCGCCGGCCAGTTCGCCCGCCTCGGCTTGTGCAAGGCCGACGGCAGCACCGTCTGGCGCGCCTATTCGATGGTCTCGGCGCCGGCCGAGGAGCAGCTGGAATTCGTCTCCGTGGTGGTGCCGGGCGGCGAGTTCACCAGCGAGCTGTGCCACCTCAGGCCTGGTGATACGCTGCTTGTGGAGCGCCAGCCCTATGGCTTTCTCACCCTCGAGCGCTTCCCCGGCGGCCGAGACCTCTGGCTGCTGGCCACCGGTACCGGGCTCGGGCCCTTCCTGTCGATCCTCCGCGACCCCGAAGTCTGGCAGCGCTTCGAGCACATCCTGCTGGTGCACAGCGTGCGCACCGCGGGCGAGCTGGCCTACCGCGAGCAGATTGGCGAACTACCCGCACGCATGCAGCCGCAGGGTGCCCGGGAGCAGCTGCGCTACCTGCCGCTGGTGACCCGCGAGGAGGTACCCGGGACCCTGCAGGGGCGGATCACCGCGCTGCTCGACAGCGGCGAGCTGGAGCGCGCCGCCGGCCTGGCGCTCGACCCAACATACTCGCGGCTCATGCTCTGCGGCAACCCGCAGATGATCAAGGACTGCCGGGCACTGCTGAAGGCGCGCAACCTGCAGCTCAGCCTGAGCCGCCAGCCGGGCCAGGTGGCGGTGGAGAACTACTGGTAGCGGGAGGGTGCCGTTTCCCCTTGGCCCGGGCGGCCGGCGCTGGCAAAGTCGTATCCCTCAGGGCGGCCGTCGGGCCGCTGCCGGCAAGCCTTGCGTGAGGGACACAACCGATGACGGAGATTCTCGACAACCTAGTCGCCCTGCTGAGCCTCGAGCCCATCGAGGAAAACCTCTTCCGCGGCTGTAGCGAGGACCTCGGCCTGCGCCAGCTGTTCGGCGGTCAGGTGCTCGGTCAGTCGCTGTCGGCAGCCAGCCAGACGGTCGAGCCCGGCCGCCAGGTGCATTCGTTGCACGGCTACTTCCTGCGCCCCGGCGATGCCAGCCTGCCGGTGCTCTACGAGGTCGATCCGCTGCGCGATGGCAAGAGCTTCAGCGCCCGGTGGGTCACCGCGATCCAGAAGGGCCGGCCGATCTTCACCTGCTGCGCCTCCTTCCAGACCGGCGAGGAAGGTCTCGACCACCAGCAGCCGGTCATGCCCGAGGTGCCGGGGCCGGAAGGGCTGGTTTCGGAAACCGAGCTGGCGCGGCAGGTCGCCGACCGGCTGCCGGAGCGCATCCACGACTGGGCGATCAGCGCCAAGCCGATCGAGATCCGCCCGGTGACCCAGGTCAATCCCTTCTCGCCCGAGCCCTGTGCGCCGATCCGCTACGCCTGGTTCCGCGCCGACGGGCGCCTGCCGGACGAGCCGCAGTTGCACCGCTACCTGCTCGCCTACGCCTCGGACTTCTCCCTGCTGAACACGGCGCTGCAGCCGCACGGGGTATCGGTGTTCCAGCGGTTCATGCAGGTGGCCAGCCTCGACCATGCCCTGTGGTTCCACGGCGATCTGCGCCTGGACGACTGGCTGCTCTTCGCGGTGGAGAGCCCCTGGGCCGGCAATGCCCGGGGCTTCGCCCGCGGCCATGTGTTCGAGCGCAGCGGCCGGCTGGTCGCCTCCATGGCCCAGGAGGGCCTGATCCGCCTGCGTGAGGATTGGCAGTGAGGTTCGCCGCGGCCCGCCACTGGGTGTTCGACATGGATGGCACCCTGACCGTCGCCATCCACGATTTCACCGCCATCCGCCGCGCCCTGGAGATCCCTCCAGAGGACGACATCCTCCACCATCTGGCCGCTCTGCCGGCGGCGCAGGCCGCGGCGAAGCACGCCTGGCTGCTCGAGCACGAGCGCGGGCTGGCCCTGGGCGCTCGTCCGGCCACCGGCGCAGTGGAGCTGGTACGCGTGCTGCGCGGGCGTGGCTGCCGCCTCGGCCTGCTGACCCGCAACGCCCACGAGCTGGCCCTGCTCACCCTGCAGGCGATCGGTCTGGCCGACTGCTTCGCCAGCGTGGATATCCTCGGTCGCGACGAGGCGCCGCCCAAGCCTCATCCCGGCGGCCTGCTGCAGCTGGCCGCGGCCTGGGGCGTGGCGCCCGCGCAACTGGTGATGGTCGGCGACTACCGCAACGATCTGGAATGCGCGCGCGGCGCGGGGGCACACGCCGTACTGATCTGCCCGGCGAAAAACCCCTGGCCCGAGCTGACCGACTGGCAGGTGCGCGACTGCTTCGAGTTGCTCGCGCAGCTGTAGGCCGGGTTACGAGACGTCAAAGTCGCCGGTCGCATGTGTTGCGGCATCATAACGCTCTGGCCTGGAAGGTATTGCAACGCCCGACTTCGCCCCCCTCGAAGCCGATCCTGAACCAGCGCACCCGCTGTGCCGAAGTACCATGGGTGAAGGAGTCGGGGACCACCTGACCACGGCCGTGCCGCTGCAGGCGGTCATCGCCGATGGCATTGGCGGCGTTCAGGGCCTCCTCCAGATCGCCGGGCTCCAGCCAGTCCAGGCGCCGCTGGGCATGATGTGCCCAGACGCCGGCCAGGCAGTCGGCCTGCAGTTCCTGGCGCACCTGCAGGCCGTTCGCGCCCTCCAGACGCTCGCCGCGTTGCCGGGCGGCATTCACCCGGGCCGAGACCCCGAGCAGGGTCTGCACATGATGGCCGACCTCGTGGGCGATCACATAGGCCTGAGCGAAGTCGCCGGCGGCAGCAAAGCGCTGGGCCAGATCGTCGAAGAACGCCAGGTCCAGGTAGACCCGCTGGTCGGCGGGGCAGTAGAAGGGGCCGACCGCCTGGCTGGCGAAGCCGCAGGCGGAGTTCACTCCCTGGCTGAACAGCACCAGGGTCGGGTCTTGGTACTGACGCCCAGCCTGCTCGAACAGCTGGCGCCAGGTGTCCTCGGTGTCGCCGAGCACGGCGCGGACGAATGCGGCCTGCTCGTCGCTGGCTGGCGGCGCGCCGGCCTGCCGCGCATCGAGCGAACTCTGGGTGGTCAGCTGACCGAGGATCTGCAAGGGGTCCTGGCCCATCAGCAGGCCGACGATCACCACCAGCGCGATGCCGCCCAGGCCGAGGCCCTTGCCGCCGAAGTGCAGACCGCCACCACGCGCGTCCACCACGTTGTCGCTGCGTCGTGCCCGTTTCCAGCGCATGGTGGTATCCCCTTGGCTTGAGCGATAAGCCTCAGTCTAGGCGGCAACTTCCGGGACTGCGCGATAGGGGATATCAGCGGGCCGGGTAGTCGGCGAGCACGCGCCACTCGCCGTTCCGGGTGACGCCGATCACCTGGTAGGCATCCTGGCGGTCGCCCATTTCCATGCCCGGCGAACCTACCGGCATGCCCGGCACGGCGGCGCCGATCAGCTCCGGCTGGCGCCGCAGCTTGAGGGTGTCGGCGGTCGGCACATGGCCCTCGACGAACTTGCCGTCGATCACCGCTGTATGGCCTGGAGCCCAGGCTGTAGGGCACGCCCAGGCGCCTCTTGAGCGCACCCAGATCGCTCTCGGGGTGGTCGGTGACAGCGAAGCCGTTGGCCTGCAAGTGGCTGACCCAGGCCAGGCAGCAGTCGCAGTTAGGGTCGCGGTACACATCGATGGCGACGGGCTCGGCGGCCTGGACGGCAGCGACGAGGGCGAGGGCGAGCAGTGCGAGGCGGCGCATGGGAGTCTCTGGCTGGGGAAGGCATGCGGGATAATCCTCCCATCCCGGCCGCCCAACCCTGGTCCGGACGTCCGGTATGGCGAACGAATGGCCCCGTTGCGGGTCTTTTGTGGATTGACGCATAGATGGCCAAATGCTGCCCGGTCCGGGCGGCGGCTCATCCTCTGATGGAGAGAATCGATATGCTTTTCGCCCGAATCGTCCTGCTGATCCAGGTCGTGGTCATGGGCGGGGTGGGCCTGGCCTACTGGCTACGCCCCTACGAAATGGCCAATCTGAACGGTATGCTGCTGATGGAGGCGGTCTCGGCGAGCAATACCCGAGTCTACTACGGCGGGCTGCAGTTGGGCCTGGCGCTGTTCCTGCTGTGGTCGGCCCGGCGCCCGGAGCGGGTACGCAGCGCCCTGGTGCTGCTGATCACGATGCAGACGGCGCTGGTGCTGGCGCGCCTGGGCTCGCTGTGGCTGGATGGCGGCACCCTGCGCAGCCTGGACCTCGGCGCGCTGGCCTACAAGCTGGTCAGCGCGCTGCTGGCGCTGCTCGCCCTGTATTGGCTGAAGCCCGAGCCCGCGGCGGTGGAGCCGCCCATGCCTGCCGGCCCGCTCCCAGGCGAATTCGACGACGACTTCGGTCGCCTGCAGCGCCGCCAGGAGCCGTCGCTCGGCCGGCGCGATAAGGCGCGGCAGGACTGACCCCCCCCCGCGTCAGCGCCGCTCTAGCAGCACCCCGGACTCCATGTGCGTGGTGTAGGGGAACTGGTCGAACAGCGCGCAGTGCACGATGCGGTGGGTGTCGTGGAGCTGAGCGATATTGCCGGCCAGGGTCTGCGGATTGCAGGAGATGTAGATAATGCGCGGAAAGCGCCGGGTCAGCTCGCAGGTGTCCGGGTCCATGCCGGCGCGCGGCGGGTCGACGAACACGCTGCCGAAGTCGTAACCCTTCAGGTCGATTCCGGCCAGGCGGCGGAACGGCCGCACTTCGTTGAGCGCCTGGGTCAGTTCCTCGGCGGACAGGCGCACCAGCGCGACGTTGTCCACGCCGTTATCGGCCAGGTTGGCCAGCGCGGCGTTCACCGAGGACTTGCTGATCTCGGTGGCCAGCACCCGGCGCACGCGGGTCGCCAGCGGCAGGGTGAAGTTGCCGTTGCCGCAGTACAGCTCCAGCAGGTCGTCGTCGCGCTCGCCCAGGGCATCGAAGGCCCAGTTCAACATCTTCTGACAGACCACGCCGTTGGGCTGGGTGAAGGCACCTTCCGGCTGGCGGTAGCGGAAGCCGCGCCCGGCCACTTCCAGCTCCTCCTCCACGTAGTCGCGGCCGACGACGATCCGCTGGCCTCGCGAGCGACCGACGATGCTCGCCCCCAGCTCTCCGGTCAGCTGTTCGGCGGCGCTCTGCCAGAGAGCGTCCAGAGGGCGATGGTAGCACAGGGTGATCAGCGCGTCGTCGGCCAGGGTAGTGAGAAATTCCACCTGGAACAGCTTGAAGCCCAGTGCGCTGTTCTGCCAGGCGGCCTTCAGGCGCGGCATCAGCCGGTTGATGCGTTCGCTGGCGATGGGGAAGTTGTCGAGGAGGATCGGCGTGCGCTTGTCGCCAGGATCGAACATCGCATAGTGGCGCTCCTCGCCCTCGCGCCACAGGCGGAATTCGGCACGCAGGCGGTAGTGCTCGCGGGGCGAGTCGAACACCTCCGGCTCGGGGGCGGCGAAGGGCGCCAGCAATTCGGCCAGGCGCGCCTTCTTTCCGGCCAACTGGGCGTCGTATTGCGAGGGGTCGAATTGCGGAAGACTCATGTAGTCACTCGTAGATTGCGGGGGGCAGATAGGAGCTTGATTGCACCTGCTGATTATGAGGGGCTTGCCGTAGGGGGAAAACTCACGCAGCGATCTTCCACTCAGCTCTCTGCCGGTGATGGGAAAGGCCTGCGGCCGTTTCCCACCCTATGGGGTCCGGTATTGACTCGACGGGTGGGGCCAATTCGTTCGGAGTATGACTCATGCGTTGAACCAGCCCAGCTTGATCACGAACAGCCCGGCGAGGATCAATAGTGCAGGGTTCAGCTCGTGGCGGCGGCCGGCGAGCAGCTTGATCGCACTCCAGGCGATGAAGCCGAAGGCGATGCCGTTGGCGATCGAGTAGGTCAGCGGCATGGCCAGGGCAGTGACCAGCACCGGCGCGGCGCTGGTCAGGTCGCTCCAGTCGAGTTCGGCGAGGCCGGAGATCATCAGTACAGCGACGAACAGCAGCGCCGGCGCGGTGGCGAAGGTGGGAATGCTGGCGGCCAGCGGGGCGAAGAACAGGCTGAGCAGGAACAGCACGGCGACCGTGCAGGCGGTCAGGCCGGTGCGCCCGCCGGCGCTCACCCCGGTGGCGGACTCGATGTAGCTGGTGGTGGTCGAGGTGCCGAGCAGCGACCCCCCCATGGCGGCGGCGCTGTCGGCGAGCAGCGCGCGGCCCATCTTCGGCAGGCGTCCGTCCGGCGCCATCAGCCCGGCGCGGCGGGCCACGGCGATCAGGGTGCCGGTGTTGTCGAACACATCGACGAAGAGGAAGGCGAAGACCACGCTGAGCAGGCCGATCTCCAGGGCGCCGGCGATGTCCAGCTGGAGCAGGGTCGGCGCCAGCGCCGGCGGTAGCGCCAGCACTCCGGCGAAGGGGCTGACGCCGAGGCCGATGGCGGCGAGGGTCACGGCGAGGATGCCGAGCATCACTGCGCCGGGGACCCGCCGCGCCTCCAGGGTGACGATCAGCAGGAAGCCCAGCGCGGCGAGGGTCGGCGGGGCCTGGGTCAGGTCGCCGAGGGTCAGCAGGGTCACCGGATGGTCGACGACGATGCCGGCGTTCTGCAGGGCGATCAGCGCGAGGAACAGGCCGATGCCGGCGCCGATGGCGAGGCGCAGCTCCAGCGGGATGCTGTCGATGATCCACTCGCGGATGCGCAGCACCGAGATCAGGAAGAACAGGCAGGCCGAGAGGAACACTGCACCGAGGGCCACCTGCCAGCTGTGGCCCATCTGCAGCACCACTGTGTAGGTGAAGAAGGCGTTGAGGCCCATGCCGGGGGCGAGGGCGATGGGGTAGTTTGCGATCAGCCCCATCAGCGCCGAACCGATCGCTGCGGCCAGGGCAGTGGCGACGAACACCGCGCCCTTGTCCATGCCCGTCTCACCGAGGATGCTCGGGTTGACGAAGAGGATGTAGGCCATGGTCAGGAAGGTGGTCAGGCCGGCCAGCAGTTCGGTGCGTGCCGTGGTACCGTGCGCTTCCAGTCGGAACAGCTTCTCCAGCATGCGGACCTCCGTCGCTATCCGCGGAGCGGGGCAGGATGTGCCGCGCGGCGCAAAAGGGCTGCGGATGATACCAGCTCGACAAGGTCGCGAGAATTTGCCGGCCGGCCGCAGCCAGTGGCCATGACCGGGGTCTCGAGACAAGGCGCTCGACGCATCATGGCAAGGCCAAGGCGAGGGCCGGCAACGCCGAATCACCGGAATTGGCCAGGCGGATCAGGCAGACAGGCCGCGCGGCGCTCGTCTGTTCGGCAGACTCGCATGACTGCTGGGGCGGTCCGTCGCCTCCTGTCAGATCAGCCCAGCAGGGCCATGCGCCGGCGCACCGCCGCTTCGATGCCGGCGGCGTCGAGGCCGCATTCGGCGAGCATCTCGGTGGGTTTGGCATGCTCCACGTAGTAGTCCGGCAAGCCCAGATGAAGGATCGGCTTGACGATGTTCGCGCCGGCGAGGAATTCGGCCACCGCGCTGCCAGCGCCGCCCATGATGCTGTTCTCCTCGACGGTCACCAGCAGCTCGTGGCTGGCCGCCAGCTCGCGAACCAGGGTCTCGTCCAGCGGCTTGACGAAGCGCATGTCGGCCACTGTCGCATCCAGCGTCCCGGCTACCTGCAGCGCCTCGGCCAGCTGCACGCCGAACACCAGCAGGGCGATCCGTGGGCCGCTGCCCTTGCTGCCCTGGCGGCGCAGCACGCCCTTGCCGATCGGCAGCGGCTCCAGGCCCGGCTCGATGGTCGCATTCGGTCCGCTGCCGCGCGGGTAACGTACCGCCGCCGGTCCCTCGAACCGATAGCCGGTGGTGAGCAGGCGGCGCATCTCGTTCTCGTCGCTGGGGGTCATCACCAGCATGCCGGGGATGCAGCGCAAGTAAGAGAGGTCGAAACTGCCGGCGTGGGTCGGGCCATCCTCACCGACCAGGCCGGCGCGATCGATGGCGAACAGCACGTCGAGGTTCTGCACCGCGACATCATGGATCAGCTGGTCGTAGGCGCGCTGCAGGAAGGTCGAGTAGATCGCCACCACCGGCTTGATGCCGTCGCAGGCCATGCCGGCAGCCAGGGTCACGGCATGCTGCTCGGCGATGGCGACATCGAAGTAGCGCTCCGGGAAGCGCTGGCTGAAGGCTACCAGGTCCGAGCCTTCCCTCATCGCCGGGGTGATGCCGGCCAGCCGCGGGTCGGCGGCGGCCATGTCGCACAGCCAGCGGCCGAAGATGCTGGAGTACTTGGGGCCCTTGGGCTTCTTTGGCCCGGTGCCTTCCGGCTCCAGTTTGGTGATCGCGTGGTAGCCGATGGGGTCGGCCTCGGCCGGGGCGAAGCCCTTGCCCTTCTTGGTGACCACGTGGAGAAACTGCGGTCCCTTGAGGTCGCGCATGTTGCGCAGGGTGGCGAGCAGGATCGGCAGGTCGTGGCCGTCGATCGGGCCGATGTAGTTCCAGCCGAGCTCCTCGAAGAGGGTGCCAGGCACCAGCATGCCCTTGGCGTACTCCTCGGTGCGCCGGGCGATCTCCCAGGCGCCGGGCAAGCGCGAGAGGATGTTCTTGCTGCCCTCGCGCATGCTGGCGTAGGTGCGGCTGGAGAGAATCTTGGCCAGGTAGTTGGACAGCCCGCCGACGTTCTTGGAAATCGACATGTCGTTGTCGTTGAGGACCACCAGCATGTCGGCCTGCACGTCCGAGGCGTGGTTGAGCGCCTCGAAGGCCATCCCGGCGGTCAGCGCGCCGTCGCCGATCACCGCGATGCACTTGCGCTGCTCGCCCTTCATCCGCGCGGCGATGGCCATGCCCAGCGCCGCGCCGATGGAGGTACTGGAATGGCCGACACCGAAGGTGTCGTAGGGGCTTTCCGAGCGGCGAGGGAAGGCGGCGATGCCGTCCTTCTGGCGCAGGCTGAGCATGCGCGCGCGGCGTCCGGTGAGTATCTTGTGGGGGTAGGCCTGGTGGCCTACGTCCCACACCAGGCGGTCTTCGGGGGTATTGAAGACGTAGTGCAGGGCAATGGTCAGCTCGATCACACCGAGCCCGGCACCGAAGTGCCCGCCAGTCTGTCCGACGGTATAGAGCAGCTCCTGGCGCAGTTCGTTGGCCAGTACTTTCAGCTCCGCCTCGCCGAGCTGGCGCAGCCGGTCCGGCGTCTCGGCGCGGTCCAGCAGGGGGGTGGCGGGGTGCTCGTGGGGAATCTCGTGGAACGTCTTGGGCATCGGGGGATCGTTACGGGAGATAAAAAAGAGGCAGCATTTTACCCGATCGCGGCGACGTCTAGAAATTCGTCGGCACCGCTCGGGCTCCGCCGATGATCGCAGGGACCGCCGGCGGCGTTCAGTGGCGCCGCTCGACGATATAGCGGGCCAGGGCACGCAGCGGTTCGGCGCCGGCGTCGAAGGGGCCAAGGGCGGCGAGGGCCTGGTCGTGCAGGGCCAGTGCGTAGGCCTTGGCCGCGTCGAGGCCGAGCAGCGCGGGGTAGGTGGGCTTGTCGCGGGCGATATCGGCGCCCTGGCGCTTGCCGAGGGTCGCGGTGTCGCTTTCCACGTCGAGGATGTCGTCCTGTACCTGGAAGGCCAGGCCGATGGCCCGGGCATAGTCGGCGAGCGCGGCCAGGGCGCGGGCATCGGCCCGGCCGCTGGCCAGGGCGCCGAGGCGTACGCTGGCCTCGATCAGCGCACCGGTCTTGTGCCGGTGCATGGTTTCCAGGGCGTTCTGGTCGGGCTGGCGGCCGACCGCCTCGAGGTCGATGGCCTGGCCGCCGACCATGCCGGCGGGACCGGCAGCCCAGGCCAGGGTGCGGGACATTTCCAGGCGCAGCTCGGCATCCTGGGGGTTGCGTCGGGCATCGGCGAGCACCTCGAAGGCCAGCGCCTGCAGGCCGTCGCCAGCGAGGATTGCACAGGCCTCGTCGAAGGCCTTGTGAGTGGTCGGCTGGCCGCGGCGCAGGTCGTCGTCGTCCATTGCCGGGAGGTCATCGTGGACCAGCGAATAGGCGTGGATCAGCTCCACCGCGCAGGCAGCGCCCTCAGCCTGCTCCCGCGTGCCGCCGAGGGCTTCGCAGGCGGCGTAGACCAAGAGTGGGCGGACCCGCTTGCCGCCGTTGACGACGCTGTAGCGCATTGCCTGGTAGAGCCGCTGCAGTTCGGCGCATGGGGGTTGCAGAAGGTTTTCCAAGGCGGCGTCGACGCGGGCCTGGCACTGCTTCTGGTAGGTCGCGATCATGCTTGGGTGTCCACGTCGAAGGGGGCCTGCTCGAGGGTGCCGCCGCGCTCCAGGAGGATCTGCACCTTCTGCTCGGCCTGGCTCAGCGCAGCCTGGCAGTCGCGGGTCAGACGGATGCCTTGCTCGAAGCAGGTCAGGGAGTCCTCCAGCGACAGTTCGCCGCCCTCCAGGCGCTCGACCAGTTGCTGCAGTTCGGCGAGGGATTTTTCGAAATCGACGGCGGCTTTCTTGCGGGCCATGGATGGGAACCTGTGTCGGCGGCACTTCTGAAAATCGCCGCGACACTAGCAGAGCCGGGGCAGGGCAGCAAACGCTAAAGCCGGTTCAGTGTCCCTGTGGCTGCAGGCTGCGCGATGAGTCCTTGTTCCAGCCGTGCTCGATAGCGGCGGCCGGCTGCGGGCGGCAATAGTGATAGCCCTGCAGGCTGGGGCAGCCGTTGAGACGCAGGAAGGTTGCCTGGTGCTCGTTGCTCACCCCTTCGGCCACCACGTGCAGGCCGAGGTGCTTGGCCATGGTCAGGATGCCGCGCACCAGCGCCACCGAATGCTCGCTTTCCGGCAGACCGGCGACGAACTGGCGGTCGATCTTGATGCCGTCGAAGGGGAACTGTTGCAGGTAGGTCAGCGAGGCGTAGCCGGTGCCGAAGTCATCCAGCAGCAGCGGCATGCCGGCGGCCTTGAGGCGGGCCAGGGTCCGCTGGACTTCCTCGCCGGCATCCAGCAGGGCGCTTTCGGTGATTTCCAGCTCCAGCAGTCCGGGTGGAGTCCGCTCCTCTTCGAGGATGGCCAGCAGGCTGCCGGCCAGGTCGGCCTGGCGGAAATCCAGCGGCGACAGGTTGACCGCGATGCGCAGGGAGTAGCCCTGCTCGGCCCAGCGGCGGGCCTGGCGGCAGGCTTCGCGGAACACCCAGCGGGTGGCCTCGATGATCATCCCGCTTTCCTCCAGCACCGGGATGAATTCGCCTGGCAGCACCAGGCCGCGTCTCGGCGAACTCCAGCGCAGCAGGGCCTCCATGACCTGCGGGTGGCCCAGGTCGTCGATCTGGGCCTGGTAGTGCAGGACGAACTCCTGCTGGTCCAGGGCGCGGCGCAGTTCCTGTTCCAGCTGAAGGCGGTGCTCGGCGGCCTCGCCGAGCGGGCGGCTATAGATGGCCAGGCGGTTGCGTCCGGCATCCTTGGCGGCGTAGAGCGCCAGGTCGGCCTGCTTGAGCAGTTCGGTGGCGTCGCCCTGGCCATCGAAGTCGGCGATGCCGATGCTGGAGGTGACGAAGCATTCGTACTGGCCGATCTGCAAGGGTGTCTTGAAGCCGTGCAGCAGGGTTTCGGCCAGCTCTCGGGCCTGCTCCGCGGTCTGCTCCTCCAGGAGCAGGAGAAATTCATCGCCGCCGGAGCGTGCCACCAGGGCCTGCTCGGGGACCAGCCGGGTCAGGCGCTGGGCGATCTCCACCAGCAGGCAGTCGCCGACCTCGTGGCCGAGGGTGTCGTTGATCCGCTTGAAGTGGTCGATATCGAGAAACATCAGGCTCAGAGGGGCGTTCGCGGCCAGCAGCTGCTCCAGGTGTTGGACCAGGCAGTGGCGGTTGGCCAGGTTGGTCAGTGGGTCGAAATGGGCGAGGAAGCGCAGGCGCTGCTCGGCCTGCAGGCGTTCGCTGATGTCGCGCAGCAGGAGCAGGTAGTGCTGGGTGCCGTTGCGCATGAAAGGGGTCCAGGTGATCTCCAGCGGCAGCTCTCGGCCCTCGCGCAGGCTGGTCAGCTCCACTGGGGTATTGGCCGGTGTGCGCAGCAGACGCTTCAGCGAGTCGCCTTTCAGCAGGCGATTCCGCGGGTGCCTGCCCGACAAATCCTCCGGGGCGCAGCCGAACAGTGCCGCCGCCGCCGGGTTGACCTGCTCCACGCACAGCCCGCCGCCGCCGACCACCAGCATGCCGACCGGCGAGCTGTCGAACAGGTCGCGCATCAGCTGCTCGCTATCCTGCAGGGCCAGTTGGCGCTTGTGCAACTGGCCCATCATCTGGCTGAAGGTCTCGGCCAACTGGCCGATCTCGTCATGGCCGCCGACCGCTGCCGGCTGCGGCTGCTGGTCGGCGGCGAAGCGCCGGGCGGCCCGTTCGATGCGTGCCAGGCGCCGGGTGATCAGGCGGTGGTAGAGGCGGTTGAGGAACAGCCCGAGCAGCAACAGCAGCACCAGGATCTGGCCGAGGTAGAGCCAGGCCTCGAAGCGGGTCTGGTTGAGCAGCGGACTGAAGTCCAGATCGACTAGCAGCGCCTCGCCGCTCCCACCGCTGTGCTGGCGCGTCTGGCCGAGCGGGAGGATGGCCAGATAGCGCTGCCCCTCGTGCTTCAGCCAGGCAGGATGCCCGCTGGCCAGCTGCGCCAGCTGCGCCAGCACCCGGTCGACGGCGATGCCGAGCTGCTGGGGGCCGACGCCCAGGCGGGTGGTCGCCAGCACCCGGAGTTGCGGGTCGATCACCATGGCCGAGCGGATCCCCTGCAGACTGGCGAAATCGGCCAGCGTGGTTTCCAGTTCCGCCTGGCGGCCGTGGCGCAGGTGGTCGCTCAAGGTGCTCTGCAGCAGCACGAGGAGCTGGTTGGTGTGGCTGCGCCAGGCATGCAGCTCCTTGTCAATGCTGCGCGGCAGGTACAGGGTGGTCAGCAGGAGGGTGAAGAGCAGTGCGAAGAGGCCGAGCAGCAGCGGCAGGGATTTGCGCAGGGACAGTTGGGCGAGTTGGGTCAGCATCCGTGGTCCCCGCAGCTGGTGAGTAGTTCCCGTGGCCTGGCTGGGCGGGGCGGCAGGTGGTGTTCGACCATGTAGCGGCTGAGTCGTTCGATGCTGGGCAGCAGGCGGCCGTCCTCCAGCATCTGCCGGTTGAGGGCAGGATCGCCCGGCACCAACCTGGCGAGGGTATCCTGCATGGTCCGCGCGGCCAGCCCCAGGCGCTGCTGCAGCTCTACACCGGCGCAATCGGGGGGAGCCTGCCAGAGGTGCAGGGCCTCGTACCACAGCCACTTCAGAAGCTTGCGCTGTTCGGCATCGACGCGCTTCTTGCCCTGGGCGGCCACCTGTGCGTGTATCGGCAGATCGATGACGTTCGGCTCGTCGGGCTGCAGAAGCGGCGGATGGGCATAGAGCGCGTTGGCACCGGCCGAAAGGTCGGTGATCAGCGATATATCCAGGTCCAGGCCGCTGCTCTGCAGCGTCAGAGCTTCGTCCAGGGGGAGCAGAGCAGAATCCAGCAGGTCGTTGCGGAAACCGCGCAGCATGCCGCTGGCGTTGGGGTGTTCGACCAGCCGCAGGCCAGCCGACTCCGTCCACTGCAGTTCGTCGGCCAGGTATAGCGGGGCATGGCCGAGCCAGTGGTTGCTTCCAATGCGGACCGTATCGGGCTCCATCTTGCAGGCCAGCAGGCTCAGGGATATCAGCGCCAGCAGGAGAATGCGCATCCTGTCACTCCAACTAGGGAAGCGACACGTTAGCGAAAAATGCATGGCGGGGTGAATCGCGGAGCTTCAAAAAGTTGCCTCGATTCAAGAAATGGCCGGCAAGCAGGGGGTAGGGCGTAGTCGGAATCCGCACGGCTCGCGGCAATGAAAATAAAAAAAGCCGGCTTGTGGCCGGCCCTTTCAGGGGAAGTTGGCTTACTTCTGGTAAGCCGCTACCGCCTTGAGAATCTCGGCGCGAGCCGCTTCGGCGTTGCCCCAGCTCTCGACCTTCACCCACTTGCCCTTCTCGAGGTCCTTGTAGTTCTCGAAGAAGTGCTTGATCTGCTCCAGCAGCAGCGCCGGCAGGTCGGTGTATTCCTTGATGTCCTGGTAGAGGACGGTCAGCTTGTCGTGCGGTACGGCGATCAGCTTGGCATCGCCGCCGCCTTCGTCGGTCATGTGTAGCACGCCGACCGGGCGGGCACGGATCACCGAGCCGGGAGCGACCGGATAGGGGGTCACCACCAGCACGTCCAGCGGGTCGCCGTCGTCGGCCAGGGTGTTGGGGATGTAGCCGTAGTTGGCCGGGTAGAACATCGGGGTCGCCATGAAGCGGTCGACGAACAGGCAGTCGCTGTCTTTGTCAATTTCGTATTTGATCGGCGCGTGGTTGGCCGGGATCTCGATCGCGACGTAGATATCGTTCGGCAGGTCTTTGCCCGCAGGGATCTTGCTGTAGCTCATGGACTGACTCTCAGGGAAGGCCAAAAAGTGGCGGAATTATAGGTAGATTCCTGCACGGTTGCCATGTGGGCGGGGTCAGCCCTTGGTCGCAGATTGGGCCTCCGCGCAGTACTGCGGATCTTCGACCTGCAGGCGGCGCAATCGTGCCAGCGGATCCTGTCGATAGAAGGTCGCAAGCTGCTCGTAGACCGCTGGGTAGGCCTCGACGAGCAGGTCCGGGGCGCTGAAGAAGTACTCGCTGGTCACTGCAAAGAATTCCGCCGGGTCCTCGGCGGCATAGGGGTCGATGGGCGTCGCGGCGTCCTCGTCGGCCTCCAGGCGGGCGCCGAGGTCGTCGTAGGCCGCCTGCAGGGCGGCGGCCCAGTCCTGGACGCGCATGTCGGCGTGCAGCGGCGGCAGGCCGTTGGCCTCGCCGTTGAGCATGTCCAGCTTGTGCGCCAGCTCGTGGATCGCCAGGTTGTAGCCGTCCCACTCGCCGCTGGCCGCGATCCCCGGCCAGGCGAGGATCACCGGCCCCTGGTGCCAGGCCTCGCCGCTGCGCTCGGCGTCCCACTCGTGGACCACCCCGCTGGCATCGCGGTGCTTCTGCGGGCTGAGGAAGTCGTCGGGATACAGCACCAGCTCGTGGAAGCCCCGATACCAGTCGAACTCCGGCAGGTTGAGCAGCGGCAGCTCGGCCTGCGCGGCTAGGCGCAGGCGGGCGAAGCTGTCCAGCTCGACACCGGGCAGTGCGGTGAGCCGCTTGGCGTGCAGGAAGAGCACGCAGCGCTCGCGCAGCCGTTCGGTTTCCTCGGCGCTCAGGCCGTCGAGGATCGGCAGGCTGTCCAGCACCTCGCGCCAGAGTTGGGGATCGACCGCCCGGCGGGCGAGGATGCGCCGGCGGCGCCAGGCGCGGAATGACCACATCGGCAAAGGCTCCAGAGCACGGAGGGCTCACCTTAAGGGCGCCGTGATCCAGGAGCAAGGCCTGCGCCGGCGGGCGCAGGCCGGGGGCTCAGGCCGCGAGGTCGAGCACGATACGTCCTTCGATCTGTCCCCTGTGCATGCGGGCGAAGATATCGTTGATGTTTTCCAGTGGTTCGCTGGCGACCGTGGCCCGCACCTTGCCCTGGCCGGCGAAGTCCAGCGCTTCCTGCAGGTCCAGGCGGGTGCCGACGATGGAGCCGCGCACCGTGGTGCCGTTGAGCACCATGTCGAAGATCGACAGGCTGAACTCGCCGGGCGGCAGGCCGTTGAGGGCGACGGTGCCGCCGCGGCGGGTCATGCCCAGGGCCTGCTCGAAGGCCTTCGGCGAGACGGCGGTGACCAGCACGCCGTGCATGCCGCCGATTTCCTGCTGCAGGAAGGCCGCCGGGTCCTGGTGGCGGGCATTGACGGTGAGGCTGGCGCCGAGCCGCCGGGCGAACTCCAGCTTGGCGTCGTCGACGTCCACGGCGGCGACGTTCAGGCCCATGGCCCGGGCGTACTGCACGGCCATGTGGCCGAGGCCGCCGACGCCGGAGATCGCCACCCACTGGCCGGGACGGGTGTCGGTCATCTTCAGGCCCTTGTAGACGGTCACCCCGGCGCAGAGGATGGGGGCGATCTCGATGAAGTCGGCGTTGTCCGGCAGGCGGCCGGCGTACTCGGCCTCGGCCAGGGCGTATTCGGCGAAGCCGCCGTTCACCGAGTAGCCGGTGTTGCTCTGCGCGTGGCAGAGGGTTTCCCAGCCGCCCAGGCAATGCTCGCAGTGGCCGCAGGCGGAGTGCAGCCAGGGAATGCCGACCCGGTCGCCTTCTTTGATGTGGCTGACGCCGGCGCCCACGGCGACCACCTGGCCGACGCCTTCGTGGCCGGGAATGAAGGGGGGATTGGGCTTGACCGGCCAGTCGCCTTCGGCGGCGTGCAGGTCGGTGTGGCAGACGCCGCAGGCGGCGATCTTCACCAGCAGTTGCCCGGGGCCGGGGCTGGGCACCGGTACTTCGCGGATCTCCAGCGGTTTGCCGAACGCGACGACAACGGCTGCTTTCATCGTCTTGGCCATGATGGTGGCCCTCGTGGAGCGGATGAGTGATCCATTCAGTAAATGCCGGTTTCGGCCGGCTGGCCAGGATGGGGGGATGGAATGCGGATGAGGGCGAAACGATTGCTCCCCGCCATGGGAGGGGTAGGACCATGGCAGGGAGCGCTCGTGGGGGCGGGAGCCCGGGCCGGCCGAAGCGGGGCGGCCGGCCCGGGCGATCCGCTACCTTGCTAGAAGGCGTTGCGGAAGATTTCCTCGATCTGCTGCTGGTCGGCCGGGCGCGGGTTGGTCAGGCCGCAGGCGTCCTTCAGGGCGTTGGCCGCCAGGACCGGGATGTCGTCGGCCTTGGCACCCAGCTCGCCGAGGCCGCCCGGGATGCCGATGTCCTTGGACAGGGTGCGGATCGCCGCGAGGGCGGCCTGGGCACCCTGCTCGGCGCTCATGCCCTGGACGTCGACGCCCATGGACTTGGCGACGTCGCGTAGGCGATCCGGACAGACGCTGGCGTTGAAGCTTTCCACATGGGGCAGCAGGACCGCGTTGCAGACGCCGTGGGGCAGGTCGTAGAAGCCGCCCAGTTGGTGGGCCATGGCGTGCACGTAGCCGAGCGAGGCGTTGTTGAAGGCCATGCCGGCGAGGAACTGGGCATAGGCCATGTTTTCCCGGGCGGTCATGTCGCTACCGTTGGCCACTGCGTTGCGCAGGTTGGCGGAGATCAGCTCGACGGCCTTCAGGGCGCAGGCGTCGGTGATCGGGGTGGCGGCGGTGGAGACATAGGCCTCGACCGCGTGGGTCAGGGCGTCCATGCCGGTGGCGGCGGTCAGGCCCTTGGGCATGGCGGCCATCAGCGAGGGGTCGTTGACCGAGAGCAGCGGAGTGACGTTGCGGTCGACGATGGCCATTTTCACGTGGCGGGTCTCGTCGGTGATGATGCAGAAGCGGGTCATCTCGCTGGCGGTGCCGGCGGTGGTGTTGATGGCGACCAGCGGCAGCTGCGGGCGGGCCGAGCGATCGACGCCTTCGTATTCGCTGATGTGCCCGCCGTTGGCGGCGCACAGGGCGATGCCCTTGGCGCAGTCGTGGGGCGAGCCGCCGCCCAGGGAGATGACGAAGTCGCAGCCGCTGCCCTTGAGCATGGCCAGACCGTTTTCCACGTTGCTGACGGTGGGGTTCGGCTTGGCGCCGTCGTAGAGGACCGCTTCGATGTCCTGCTGGGCCAGCAATTGGGAAACCCGGTCGGCCACGCCGGCTTTCGCCAGGCCGGCATCGGTGACGATCAGCGCCTTGCGAAAGCCGTGGTTCTTGATCGCGCCCATCGCCTCGTCGAGGCTGCCGATGCCCATCATGTTCACTGCAGGGATGAAGAAGGTGCTGCTCATGAAGATTTCCTCTCGGTTGTTGTCTTGTTTTAAGGCGACCTTGTGCACACCAGGTGGCCGCGGTGAACCTTCCCTGTGCCCGCGCAGGTCGCGCACGCAGGCACTGGCGGGGAGGCACGTCCGTCGGCCAGGCTTTACCGTGATTCGGGCGAGGTTTCGCCCTGACCGTCTCGCTTGAACTCCGGCTCCTGTCGCAGGAGCCGGGGGGGCATCAGAAGAAGCCCAGCGGATTGATGTCATAGCTGACCAGCAGGTTCTTGGTCTGCTGGTAGTGGTCGAGCATCATCTTGTGGGTTTCGCGGCCGACGCCGGACTTCTTGTAGCCACCGAAGGCGGCGTGCGCCGGGTACAGGTGGTAGCAGTTGGTCCACACGCGGCCGGCCTGGATCCCGCGGCCCATGCGGTAGGCGCGGTTGATGTCGCGGGTCCAGACGCCAGCGCCCAGGCCGAACTCGGTGTCGTTGGCGATGGCCAGGGCTTCGGCTTCGTTCTTGAAGGTGGTGACGCCGACCACCGGGCCGAAGATCTCCTCCTGGAACACGCGCATCTGGTTGTGGCCCTTGAGCAGGGTCGGCTGGATGTAGTAGCCGTTGGCCAGGCTGCCTTCCAGACGCTCGGCGCTGCCGCCGGTCAGCACTTCGGCGCCCTCGCTGCGGGCGATTTCCAGGTAGGAGAGGATCTTCTCGAACTGCTGGCTGGAGGCCTGGGCGCCGACCATGGTCTCGGTGTCCAGCGGATGGCCGCGCTTGATCTGGCCGACCTTCTTCATCACGACCTTCATGAAGTCGTCGTAGATGGATTCCTGGATCAGTGCGCGCGACGGGCAGGTGCACACCTCGCCCTGGTTGAAGAAGGCCAGCACCAGGCCTTCGGCGGCCTTCTCGATGAAGGCCGGCTCGGCCTGCATGATGTCTTCGAAGAAGATGTTCGGCGACTTGCCGCCCAGCTCGACGGTGCTCGGGATGATGTTTTCGGCGGCGCACTTGAGGATGTGCGCGCCCACCGGGGTGGAGCCGGTGAAGGCAATCTTGGCGATGCGCTTGCTGGTGGCCAGCGCCTCGCCGGCCTCGCGGCCGAAGCCCTGGACGATGTTCAGCACGCCCGGCGGCAGCAGGTCGCCGATCAATTCGACCAGCACGGTGATCGACAGCGGAGTCTGCTCGGCCGGCTTGAGCACGATGCAGTTGCCGGCAGCCAGGGCCGGGGCCAGCTTCCAGGCGGCCATCAGCAGCGGGAAGTTCCACGGGATGATCTGACCGACCACGCCCAGCGGCTCGTGGAAGTGATAGGCGACGGTATTCTCGTTGATCTCGCCGGCGCTGCCTTCCTGGGCGCGGATGCAGCCGGCGTAGTAGCGGAAGTGGTCGGCGGACAGCGGCACGTCGGCGTTGAGGGTCTCGCGTACCGGCTTGCCGTTGTCCCAGGTTTCGGTGACGGCCAGCACTTCCAGGTTCTGCTCGATGCGATCGGCGATTTTCAGCAGGACGGCAGCGCGCTCCTGCACTGAAGTGCGGCCCCAGGCGTCGGCGGCGGCGTGGGCGGCATCCAGTGCCTTCTCGATGTCCTCGGCGGTGGAGCGGGGGAATTCGGCGAATTCCTCGCCGGTGACCGGCGAGCTGTTGGTGAAGTACTGACCTTTCACCGGGGGTACGAACTGGCCGCCGATATAGTTGCCGTAGCGGACCTTGTAGGAAACGATGGCGCCTTCACTGCCGGGATGGGCGTACCGCATGGAGAGTCTCCTGATTCTTGTGGTTCTTGGATTTTCTGGGGAGTGCGCAAGAGCACATCTGCAGAGAGATACAGCAAGGACTGGGCCAAACTGCCTGAAGCCCAGTTCCTGCGCGGATTTGCCGCGCTTTGCCGGGCCTGCGCCGGGATGTTCTGTGGCATGGCTGGAACAGAGGTGTGACATTTTGTCCCGCAAGCTTGACAGTGACACTCGAGTCCGGACGTGACGCCATTGCAAAGCCGCCACGGCTGGACGATGCTGTGCGGTCAACACCCCCCTACGGGAGCTGCCCGCCGATCAACGCGGAGATAACAATGACAATGCAAGCGAACCGCATGCTGCGCCACGCCCAACAGGTGCGGACCCTGGCCGAGGGAAGGGCCATCGGACCGGCCAACGATCCCTCCATCGCCCGTTCCTGGCTGCGCTGCCTGGAGCAGCACCGGCTGGACCCGTCGCTGCCGCTGACGACCAGCGTGCTGGAGCACGCCCATCTGCTGGAGCGCCGCGAACGCCTGCAGCAGGTGCTGGAGATCGCCAGCGGCGAGATGAACAGCCTTCACCTGCAGCTGGCCGGCAGCGCCCATGCGGTGCTGCTGACCGACGCCCGCGGGGTGATCCTCAACCGCGTCAGCGCCGCCGCCGAACAGTCGACCTTCGAGCACGCCGGGCTGTGGCTGGGCGCCGACTGGAGCGAGGCCTGCGAGGGCACCAACGGCATCGGCACCTGCCTGGTCGAGCGCCAGCCGCTGACCATCCAGCAGGAGGAGCACTTCCGCAGTTGCCATACCGGACTGACCTGCTCGGCCAGTCCGGTGTTCGATCCCCACGGCGAGCTGCTTGCGGTGCTCGATGTGTCCTCGCTGCAGGGCAACGTGTCGCGGCAGAGCCAGTTCCACACCATGGCGCTGGTCAACCTCTCGGCGAAGGTGATCGAAAGTTGCTATTTCCTGCGCCGCTTCGAGGGCGAGTGGCTGCTGCGCTTCCATCTGCAGGCCGAATATGTCGGGCTGTTCAGCGAGGGGCTGCTGGCCTTCGATGGCGAGGGACGGGTGCTGGCGGTCAACCAGACCGCCATCAACCTGCTCGGCGGCAGCCGCGGCGAACTGCTCGGCCAGTCGGTCGAAGCCCTCTTCGCGAGCCGCCTGGACGACCTGCTGACGCTGGCCAGCGAGCAGCCGAGCGCCAGTTGGCCGCTGCGTACCCAGGGCGGCCGGATGCTCTTCGCCCTGCTGCGCGGGCGACCGCGCCGTCCGGTGAGCGCGGTGCCGGTGGAGGGTGTCGCCGTGTCCCCGGTGGCGAGGATCTGCATGGGCGATGCCGGGCTGCAGCAGGCCTTCCGCCGCGCGCTGCGGGTGGTCGAACGCGACGTGCCGCTGCTGCTGCACGGCGAGACCGGTTCCGGCAAGGAGGCCTTCGCCAAGGCCGTGCACCAGGCTGGCAGCCGTGCCGAACGGGCATTCGTCGCGCTGAACTGCGCGGCGATTCCGGAGAACCTGATCGAGAGCGAACTGTTCGGCTACCGTGGCGGCAGCTTCACCGGCGCGCGCAAGGAAGGCATGCGCGGCAAGCTGCAGCAGGCCGACGGTGGCACCCTGTTCCTCGACGAGATCGGCGACATGCCGCTGGCGCTGCAGACCCGCCTGCTGCGCGTGCTCGACGAGCGCCAGGTGGTGCCCATCGGCGGCGAGTCGGAGCTGGTGGATGTGCGGGTGATCAGCGCCACCCACCGCGACCTGCGCGAGCGGGTCGCCGCCGGGCTGTTCCGCGAGGACCTCTTCTACCGCCTGGACGGTCTGGCGGTGACCCTGCCGCCACTGCGCGAGCGGGCCGACAAGGGCGAACTGATCGACCACCTGCTCGCCCGCGAGGCGCGTGGCGAGGCGATTCGCCTCGAACCGGCAGCGCGTCAGGCGCTGCTCGCCTATGCCTGGCCGGGCAACGTGCGCCAGCTGCGCAGCGTGCTGCGCGCCCAGACGGCGCTCTGCGAGGACGGCCTGATCCGCCTGGCCGACCTGCCGGCGGAGCTGCGCCAGCCCCCGGCGCTATCGGCGCCAGCGCCGGTGGAGGCCAGCGGCCCGTTGGAGCAGGCCGAGCACGACGCCCTGCTGGCCGCCCTCGAGGCGCACCACTGGCACGTGAGCCGTACCGCCGCGCAGCTCGGCATCAGCCGCAACACCCTCTACCGCAAGCTGCAGCGCCACGGCATCCGCCGCGCGACCGACTGAGGGGGGCCGCGTCCGGGCGCCTGCTGTGGCGGCGGGTGCTGTGCTAACCTGCCGCGCATCGCTTTCCACCGGCCAGGATTCATTCATGCACATCCACATACTCGGCATCTGCGGCACTTTCATGGGCTCGCTGGCGGTCCTGGCGAAGGAGCTGGGCCACCGCGTCACCGGCTCCGACGCCAACGTCTACCCGCCCATGAGCACCCAGTTGGAGGCACAGGGCATCGAACTTCTGCAGGGCTATTCTCCCGAGCATCTGGAGCCCGCGCCGGATCTGGTGGTGATCGGCAACGCCCTGTCGCGTGGCAACCCGGCGGTGGAGCATGTGCTGAACCAGGGCCTGCCCTATGTTTCCGGCCCGCAGTGGCTGGCCGACCATGTGCTGCAGGGCCGCTGGGTGCTGGCAGTGGCCGGTACCCACGGCAAGACCACCGCCAGCAGCATGCTGGCCTGGGTGCTGGAGCATGCCGGGATGAGTCCGGGCTTTCTGATCGGTGGGGTGCCGCAGAACTTCGGCATCTCGGCGCGCCTGGGCGGCACGCCGTTCTTCGTAGTCGAGGCCGACGAGTACGACAGCGCCTTCTTCGACAAACGCTCGAAGTTCGTCCACTACCGCCCGCGGACCGCCGTCCTGAATAATCTGGAATTCGACCATGGGGACATCTTCCCGGACCTGGCGGCCATCGAGCGGCAGTTCCACCATCTGGTGCGGACCATCCCCAGCCAGGGGCTGATCATTCACCCGACCACCGAACAGGCCATCGAGCGGGTGCTCACCATGGGTTGCTGGACGTCCGTGCAGACCACCGGCGAAGGCGGGCAGTGGCAGGCGCGCCTGCTGGCCGAGGACGGCTCGCGCTTCGAGGTGCTCTTCGACGGCGTGGCACAGGGCGTGGTGGACTGGGAGCTGAGCGGCCGGCACAACGTCGCCAACGCCCTGGCCGCCCTGGCCGCGGCGCGCCACGTGGGTGTGCTGGCGGAGCAGAGCGTTGCCGCGCTGGGTGCGTTCCGCAGCGTCAAGCGGCGCATGGAGAAGGTCGCCGAGGTGAACGGCGTGACCATCTACGACGACTTCGCCCACCACCCGACGGCCATCGCCGCTACCCTTGACGGCCTGCGCAAACGGGTCGGCGAGGCGCCGATCATTGCGGTGATCGAGCCGCGCTCCAATTCCATGAAGCTCGGTGCCCACCGCGACGACCTGCCGTCGTCGGTGGCCCAGGCTGACCAGGTGGTCTGGTACGCGCCGCTGAATCTCGGCTGGGACCTGGCCGCCACCGCAGCCGCCTGCCCTGTGCCAGCAGTGGTCTGCGACTCGCTGGAGGCGATCATCGCGCGGGTCGGCAGCCAGGCGGCGCCCGGCACCCAGGTGGTGATCATGAGCAACGGTGATTTCGGCGGCCTGCATGGCAAGCTGGCCAAGGCCTTGGAGGACTGAGTATGGCTGGACCGCAACGCATCACCCTGGCGATGACTGGCGCATCCGGCGCCCAGTACGGCCTGCGCCTGCTCGACTGCCTGGTGCAGGAGGAGCGCGAGGTGCATTTCCTGATCTCCAAGGCCGCGCAGCTGGTGATTGCCACCGAAACTGACGTCACCTTGCCGACCAAGCCGCAGGCGATGCAGGCCTTCCTCAGCGAATACACCGGCGCCGCGCCCGGGCAGATCCGCGTGTTCGGCCAGGAGGACTGGCTGGCGCCGCCGGCCTCCGGCTCCGGCGCGCCGAGCGCCATGGTGGTGGTGCCCTGCTCCACCGGCAGCCTGTCGGCGATTGCCAGCGGTGCCTGCAACAACCTGATCGAGCGTGCCGCCGACGTGGCGCTGAAGGAGCGCCGCCAACTGATCCTGGTGCCACGCGAGGCGCCGTACTCGAGCATCCACCTGGAGAACATGCTCAGGCTGTCGAACCAGGGCGCGATCATCCTGCCGGCCTCGCCGGGCTTCTACCACCAGCCGCAGAGCCTCGATGATCTGGTGGATTTCGTGGTGGCGCGCATCCTCAACCTGCTGGAGATCCCCCAGGACATGCTGCCGCGCTGGGGCGAGCACCATCAGGCCAGCGGCGAGGAATAGCCTGTGGCCATGCCTCAGGCCGCTGGCCTGTAGACTGGCACCTTCTGCAGTGGTCCAGCCGGGCCGCAATACTGTTCGTGCAAGGAGGCATGCATGGTGCAAGCCCTTGCGAGGCCTCTCTTGCTGCATTTCGAGAAGTTTTTGCCGGACAACCCGCTGCGCCAAGCGAAGCGCGAGCAGACGAATGAATGCGCCCCTGCCGCACAAGCTTCCGCCCGTAGCTATCACTGCATCTGCTCATGGCTCGGCCAGCCGAGCGCAGGTTGGCGAGCCCGCCGTACCCCCGGGATGACCGCGCCATATCGATAACGCCCCCGACAGGCTTGATGGCGTGCCGCCTTGCGGGAAGGCCTTGGTCGTGGATGCTCGGGGCGGCTCAATTTACCGTGGGTTGAAGCCGCCCTCTCAGGGGCTGTTTTCACGTAGTTCCTGTCGCGCCGCCCTGGCTTTCAGGGTGGCGCAACTAGCCATTGGCTTGCCAGTAAATGTGAAAATTTTGTTAAGATTTCAGGAAGGCAAGGAATCTTGCCGCGAATCTCAACCAAAGTGCCCCCTGATGACCAATATATATATCGAAGAGACATCGATTCAAAAGGGTAAAGGTTTATTCAAGGCAGATGTTGTCGTTATCCCCTTTCAAGACCGGATGGTGGTTAGAAAGGACTACAGCAAATACAAGAATACCCTGCTCGCGCCCATGGCCAGTTTCATCATCAAGAGAGAGACGAAGCTTCTGCAACGGGTCAGAGATATCCCATGTTGTCCGCGTCTTGTCAGTGCGGACGACAAGTTCAGCTTCACGATGGAATACATAGACGGGGAGAACATCAGGGAATCAGTCAGGCACGGAGCTCGGGTAAAGTTTCATGACATGCTGAAGGCAATAAACATGCTGCATCGCAACGATATCATTCACAACGATATCCGCGGAGCAAATATCCTTGTGGACCGGCAGGGCAGGATTTTCATCGTCGACTTCGCCTCGGCCATCATCATTCCAAGGCCGTTGCGCTTTCTCAAGACGCGGCTGCGCTGTCTCGATCTTGCCAGCGCTCTCAAGATCAAGAAGAAGCTATTGAACCAGCCGCTCACCCAGAAAGAGCTCAAGATAATGAGGGGGCGCAAGTGGTTGAAAGTGATGCAGTACATCTGGAAGCAGCATATTCTCAGACTGTTTGGCCGAAAATGAGCATTCGCCCATAGGTGGCGGAGCCGTGCCAATCCATGTGGCCGCAGGTGGAGCACCCTGCATGGTAGCCATCCACTTGGAGCAATCGCCATTGGCTTCGACAACTCACCCGGGCATGCTCCGTCGAAGCGCTGCAGGAGTGCTGCTGATTTCGCTGAGTCTGCTCGCCGGCTGCGCCAGCCTACGCACCCTGAATGCCGGCAAGCCCGACGCTCCGCTGATCTACTCCGGCACCCGCCTGGACTGGTACGCGATCCACGGCGGCTGCTGCCCGCTGGACCGCTTCGGCGCCGAGCCGCCCCGGTGTCCCGCCCTGGACCTGCCCGCCAGCGCTCTGCTGGATACCCTATTCCTGCCCTTCACTCTGGCGGCCGAGCTGGGGGTGGCGCTGAATGTGTCCGGTGGCCTCTGAACACAAGGCTGCCGTTCAGTCCGCCACCACCCGGTTGCGCCCCTCGTGCTTGGCCTGGTAGAGGGCCGCACCGGCTCGCTTCAGTACCTCGTCGACGCTGGCGGCAGTATCCGGCCAGTGCGCCACTCCGGCCGAGACGGTGATGCTCGGGCAGTCGGCACAGCACGAGCTGCCCATCCGGGCTCGGACCCGCTCGACGGCCCGTCTGGCGGCCTCCGGGCTGGCGCCCGGCAGGAGCATGATGAGTTCCTCGCCGCCGCTGCGGCAGAGCAGGTCGGTGGCACGCGAGCAGTCGCTCATCTGCCGGGTGAGGTACTGCAGCACGCGGTCGCACGAACTTTGTGCCCGTGGTTGTCGTTGACCCGCTTGAAATGGTCGATGTCGAAGGCGATGACCGCGAAGGGTTGGCGCTGCAGCTGCCATTGCTCCAGCTGCGCCTGCATGCCGCGGCGGTTGCTCAGCCCGGTCAGCGGGTCGGTGAGGCTTTCCTGGCTGAGCTTGCCGAGGCGCTGATGGAGTAGCGCCAGGCCGCTGAGTCGCGCGCTTGAGCTGGTCAGCCTCGAAGTACCTGGGCTGGATGCGCCGTACCTGTACCGGCGAATCCTCGG
The DNA here is from genome assembly GCF_054779355.1 of Azotobacter armeniacus. Lineage (NCBI taxonomy): Bacteria > Pseudomonadati > Pseudomonadota > Gammaproteobacteria > Pseudomonadales > Pseudomonadaceae > Azotobacter > Azotobacter armeniacus. Next base: position 21,812 of record NZ_BAAGYK010000035.1, on the reverse strand, counting down.
TGCCCTACTGCTCGGCGCTTTTGGCCAGTTGCCAGGGCGGCCGCGAGATCAGTTGCGACAGCCACCAGAGCCGGCCAGCGACAGCAACATCGGCAGGGGCAGACGCAGGATGTTCAGCATCAGGCCATCCAGCTCCTGCAGGCTGAGCGTCCGCTGGACGCTGGGCGACGATGCCCCAGCCGGTGTGCGCCACCGGGGCGAAACTGGCGAGCATCCCGACGCCCCGGGAGTCGCTCAGCGCCTGGCTGCCCGCCTCGCCGCGGATCACCGGCTCGACCACCGGATTGCCGGTGAGGATCTGGCTGACCCGTTGCAGGTCCTGGTGGAAGAACAGTCGGCAATTGCGGTCGACCACATAGAGAGAGGAGCCGTCCTGGTAGAAATGCTCGCCGAGCAGGGTGTGCAGACGTTCTCGTGCTGCAGGTGGAGGCTGCCGCCGACATGGCCGAGGTAGGTGTCGTCGGCGGCGAAGATCGGCTGAGAGACGAATACCACCAGTTTGTTCCTGGCACCGACATAGGAGTCGCTGATCAGCGAGCGGCGCTTTTCCTGGGCCTCTCGTGCGCCTGCGTTGCCGATCATCTGGCTAAGCATGCTGAGGCTTTCGGGAGAGGAGGCCGGCACCTGGCCAGCATGGCGGATAACGAAGAAGGTAGAGTTGAAGTGGCGGCTCTGATGGGCAGGCGCTCGGTTTCGCTGGCCAGGCGTTTCGGCTGATCCATCCAGTCCTTCATGGCGTATCGTGCCGAGCAGCTGTTCAGTGCTCAGGCAGAGCTTGGCGGCATAGACGCGATTGGACTCCAGAGTATGGTGGATCAGCCGCTCGCGCTGGGTCTGGTAGCTGACATGGAAATTGGTGGCGACCATCAGATGAGCAGGAGAGTCAGTCGGCGGAGATCGATTCGGTTGCGGCTGTGCATAGGCATGTCTGGCAATGGCAGGCTGTTCCCCTTCCTTGCGGGGCTGGCATCGATTCCTGTAGGGGAGGGGCGCTGGGGGGGGGCATGCCATGCCGTCGGTAAAATAGCATATGGCCATTATCGGTTCGGGCCGATAATGCAAAGGTCAGAGTCGTCGTCCGGCTTGCCTGCTTTCCGTCCGCTGCGCAAATAATGCGCGGCCAAGGCTCGCAGGAGGCGGGCGGATATTCATGGGAGGCATAGTGAAGCAACAGGCGCAGTTTCATGTCGGCTACTGGTTCATCGCCGTGCTGGGGTTCGTGCTCATCCAGAACCTGCTGACCGAGCAGCAGCAGGTAACGCAGATCCCCTACAGCGAGTTCGAGCAGTACCTGAAGGAGGGCCGTGTGGAGGAGCTGGCGGTCACCGACCGGCAGATCGAGGGCACGCTCAAGGAGCCGCTGCCCGGCGGCCAGACCCGCTTCGTCGCCACCCGCATCGAGCCGCAGCTGGCCGAGCACCTGCAGCAGTACCCGGTGCGCTACGCCGGCAAGATCGAGAGCACCCTGCTGCGCGACCTGCTGTCCTGGACCCTGCCGGCGCTGATCTTCTTCAGCCTCTGGCTGTTTCTGCTCAAGCGCATCGGCGGCAGCCTCGGTGGTGGCATGATGCAGATCGGCAAGAGCAAGGCGAAGATCTACGTCGAGACCGATATGAAGGTGACCTTCGCCGACGTGGCCGGGGTCGATGAGGCCAAGGACGAACTCAAGGAGATCGTCGACTTCCTCAAGGACCCGCAGACCTACGGCCGCCTCGGTGGGCGCATGCCCAAGGGCGTGCTGCTGATCGGCCCGCCGGGCACCGGCAAGACCCTGCTGGCGCGGGCGGTGGCCGGCGAGGCGAAGGTGCCGTTCTTCTCCATCTCCGGCTCCGAGTTCGTTGAGATGTTCGTCGGTGTCGGCGCGGCGCGGGTCCGCGACCTGTTCGAGCAGGCGCGGGCGCAGGCGCCGGCGATCATCTTCATCGATGAGCTGGACGCCCTCGGCCGCGCCCGCGGCGTCGGCCCGCTGGGCGGCGGCCACGACGAGAAGGAGCAGACCCTCAACCAGCTGCTGGTGGAGCTGGATGGCTTCGATACCTCCTCCGGGCTGGTTCTGCTGGCTGCTACCAACCGCCCGGAAATCCTCGACCCGGCGCTGCTGCGCGCCGGCCGCTTCGACCGCCAGGTGCTCGTCGACCGGCCGGACAAGGCCGGGCGCGTGCAGATCCTTGAGGTGCATCTGAAGAAAGCGCGGCTGGCGGCCAACGTCGATCCGCAGCAGATCGCCGCGCTGACCCCCGGCTTCACCGGCGCCGACTTGGCCAACCTGGTCAACGAGGCGGCCCTGCTCGCCACCCGCCGGCGTGCCGAGGCGGTGACGATGGACGATTTCACCGCAGCCGTCGAGCGCATCGTCGCCGGCCTGGAAAAACGCAACCGCCTCCTCAACCCGAAGGAGCGGGAGATCGTCGCCCATCACGAGATGGGCCACGCGCTGGTGGCCATGGCCCTGCCGGGGATGGACATGGTGCACAAGGTATCGATCATCCCGCGCGGCATGGGCGCGCTCGGCTACACCATCCAGCGACCCACCGAGGACCGCTTCCTGATGACCCGCGAGGAGCTGGAGAACAAGATGGCGGTGCTGCTCGGCGGCCGCGCGGCGGAGTGGATCGTGTTTTCCCACTTCTCCACCGGCGCCGCCGACGACCTGGCCAAGGTTACCGACATCGCCCGCGCCATGGTCACCCGCTACGGGATGTCGGAACGCCTCGGCCACGTCACCCTGGAGCGCGAGCAGCACAGCTACCTGGGTGTCGAGCAGATGTACGGCCTGCCGGCCCGCCACGAATACGGCGAAACCACGGCGACCGCCATCGACGCCGAGGTGCAGGCGATCGTCGAACGGGCCTTTCAGCGCACCGTGGCCCTGCTCGAGGAGCGCCGCGCGCTGCTCGAGCGCAGCGCTCGGCGCCTGCTGGAGGAGGAGACCCTTGACGCCGAGCAGCTGGCCGAGCTGGTTGGGACAGCGCAGGATGGCCCCGCTGAATTACCTGGAGTGATGCCACAATGAGTGACTGGCAAGACCGCAACGAACCTGTTCCGCTGCCCCCCGAGCCGCCCCTCGAGGGCGAGTGCTGCGAGGGCGGCTGCGGCGAGGCCTGTGTCTGGGAGACGTACAACGAGGCCCGTGCCGAGTATGCCCGGGTGCTGGCCGAGTGGCAGGCCCGCCAGGCACATGAGCCGCCCGGGTAGGGCGGCTCGTCGACAGCTCGGCCGTCCATTGCTGGGCTTCGAAGGAGCACCCCCTAGGCGATCAGGCCCGAGCCGACGGCGCAACAAATTATCGATAACGGTTTTTGTCTTTAATTTTTAGTGACCTTACGTTTTTGATCGCCAGGGGACCCCTGGCCCGCACTTCCCACTATTTCCGCACCAACCAAGCGAGCCCCCATAACCTACTCTTGGATTCAGGCATTGCTTCTTTCGAGCGAGCGGGCTTGGTCCTGCATCGGATTTTATAGCTCGGGAATCCGCTGATGCCACGGCTGTTACGTGGAGATCGAGCCAATGATCGAAATACAGGTCTATCGCTACAACTCGGAACGGGATCGGGCACCTTACATGCAGTCGCTACAAGTGCCCGAGCACTTTCGCAAGCGGATGGTGCTGGATGTGCTGGAGTATCTGCATGAAGAAGACCCGACGCTGGTGTACCGGCGCTCCTGTCGTGAGGGCGTGTGCGGCTCGGATGGTATGAACATCAACGGCAAGAACCGGCTGGCCTGCATCACACCTGTTTCCGAGGCGCTGGGCACAGCCGGTACACTGGTGATCCGGCCCCTTCCCGGCATGCCGGTGATACGCGATCTAGTGGTGGACCAGAGCCTGTTCTTCAGGCAGTACGCGCGTATCGAGCCGTGGTTGGTGAATCATGAGCCGGCGCCGGCCATCGAGCGTCTGCAGTCCCCTGAAGAGCGTGCCCGGCTCGACGGGCTGTACGAGTGCATCCTCTGCGGCTGCTGTACATCCCAGTGCCCTTCCTGGTGGTGGAATCCGGAAAAATACATCGGCCCGGCCGGGCTGTTGCAGGCCTGGCGTTTTATCGTCGACAGCCGCGACCAGGCCCGCACGGAACGGCTCGGGGGGCTGGAAGACCCATTCAGCCTGTTCCGCTGTCGCAGCATCGGCAACTGCACCTGGGTCTGCCCCAAGGGACTCAACCCCATGGGGGCCATCGGCATGATCCGCCTTGAGCTGCTCAAGGAGGGCAGCTAGTGCAATTTCATGTTGGGCGATGCCATGGCTCATGAAATCGCCAGCCTGTTCGGTTGTGCCTCGCAAACGCTGCGCAGCACCCTGCGGGCCTTTGCCGCCGTGCCTGACGGCGAAGTCGCATCGCTCCAAGCGTGTCCGCCCCTTGCTCACGGGCACGCAGGCCGAGCGCTTGCGCCCCTTGCTGTACCGCAGTCCCCGCGACTTCGGTAAGCCCACCAGCCTGTGGACTTTGAGCCTGGCCGCCGAGGTGGCCTTCGAGCAGGGGCTGACCGAACGGCAGCTGAGCCACGAGTCGATCCGCCAGGCGTTGAAACGGCTAGGCGTGGGCTGGAAGCGGGCCACGATCTGGGTTACCAGCCCGGCCCCACACTATGCGTGTAAAAAAACGACACGACCGCCTGATCGAGTTGGCTGCGGTATTTACTAGTCGAACCAACCAAACAGGCCATTAACGCCCCAGCCGGTGCAGGTCCTCCGACTCGACGATGCGCACCCCGTCCTCCTCCTCCAGGGCCAGGCGCCAGAGGGCGCGAGCCAGCGCGCTGGGGTCGATGGCGCGGTAGTGGCTGGGGGTCAGGCGCAGCAGCGGGTCGCTCAACTGGTCGAGCAGGCGCAGTTCGCTGCGCGGGCCAAGCAGCTGCGTCGGCCGGGTGATGGTCAGCTGCGGCCAGTCCTGGGCCTTGAGGCCTTTCTCCATCTCCCCCTTGACCCGACAGTAGAGGCGCGACGAGCGCGGGTCTGCGCACTGCGCGCTGATCACCAGCAGGTGGCGGGCGCCCAGCTCGCGGGCGCGGCGGCCGAAGGCCAGGACCAGGTCATGGTCGACGGCGCGTAAGGCTTCCTGAGTACCGGCTTGTTCGGCGGTGCTGCCGAGGCAGCAGAAGGCGGTGTCGACCGGCCCGGTCAGTCGCGGCAGCAGCTCGGCCAGGCAGCCCAGAGGGTTTTCCAGGCGCGGATACTCGGCCAGCGCCTGGCGGGTGGGAGCCAGTACCCGGGCGATGGTCGGTTCGGTGAGCAGGCGATCGAGCAGGTGCTCGCCGGCCAGGCCGGTGGCGCCAGCGAGCAGGATGTGCTGGGGCGTCAGGTACATGGGGCGATCCTCGCGCAAGGTGATTGGTCGGGCGGCTGGTGGAAATGCGCTCCGAGCATCGGCCAAGACTACCCAGGGCAATCGCATGACGACTTTCTCCCCCTCTCCCATTCATGGGAAAGGGGCCAGGGGGAGAGGGCAAATGAGCAGCGATGGCTTGTTTGCCCTCTCCCCAGCCCTCTCCCGCACGCGGGAGAGGGAGTGAACGGCTGCATCTGCCCCTTCATGCGATTGCCCTGCAAGACTACCGTTTCGCTTGTTGTTGTGGATTGTAGTGTGGCCCAAAGCCCACCCCTTTCAAGGTGTACAAAAGCAACATTGTAAATCAAACACTTACGCATGATCTCGATACGTAAAGCTCAGTTGCAGAAGGAGTCCATGCAAGGAAAATCAATAGGTTGCAAGAAGACATCTTGAAAGCCCTGGGTCTAATCCTACTGTGTCATAAAAAACAGAGAGAATATTGCCCTCTCGATGGTTGGTTACATACCCGATGGAACAGATGGAAGGTCGTTGCGAAGCCTACCTCGATCCTCTGTATGAGGACTTGGGTCATGTGGGCCGCTGCGAAGGCCTGGGGGGATATTGCCAGGGACTGATGTTGCCGCTGGCGCGAAAGAGCGTGGAGCCTCTGGCGGCCGGGGTCGATCCGCATGCGGTACGGGCTCGCCACCAGGCGTTGCATCACTTCGTCGCCAAGTCCGCCTGGTCGGATGCGGCACTGCTCGAACGGGTGCGTGCGTAGGTCGAGCCGTCGCTGTTGCGCAAGAAAGCCGGCGCCGAGTGCTACTGGGTCGTCGACGACACGGGCTTTCCGAAGAAGGGCAAGCATTCGGTCGGAGTGGCGCGCCAGTACTGCGCTCAGTTGGGCAAGCAGGACAACTGCCAGATTGCCGTGAGCCTGACACTGGCCACGGCACAAGCCAGTCTGCCCGTGGCCTGGCGGCTGTATCTGCCGGAGGACTGGGCGGTCGGCCGGGAGCGCCGCGCACAGGCCGGCGTTCCGGACTCGATTGAATTCCGGACCCAGCTGGCGATTGCGCTGGAGCAAATACCGGCCGCGCGCGCTGCCGGGATGGTAGAGGGCGTCGTGCTGGCCGAGGCTGGCTATGGCAACGACACGGTGTTTCGGGACGGACTCACCGCATTGAGTCTGAGCTATGCAGTGGGCATTCAGGGAACGACCAGCGTCTGGCCTGATGGACAAGCCCCCTTGCCTCCCAAACCCTGGAGCGGGACCGGTCGCAAACCCCGGTTGCTGCGCCGGGATGCCGAGCACCAGCCGGTGAGCGTGAAAGCATTGGCGCTGGGTTTGCCGGCGAGCGCCTACCGGACGATCGGCTGGCATGAGGGCCGCAATGGGCCCCTGATGGGCCGCTTTGCGGCCGTGCGCGTGCGCGCGGCGCATCGAGCGCGATTACCAGGAACTGAAGCAGGAGCTAGGACTGGCCCACTACGAGGGGCGGGGCTGGCGTGGCTTTCATCACCACGCCAGCGTGTGCATCGCCGCCTACGGGTTTCTCGTGTCCGAGCGTCTTCGTCATCCGGGCACTAAAAAATTCCATTCCGCCCGAAACCCGCCCTATCCGAAGAGTACGTACCGAGGGGACGTCCAGCGTCCTCAACGCCATCAACTGAACTTGATCGCGACCTTGCGCTGGTGGATCGCTCAGCGCCTGACCACTCGGCTTGATCGAGGCCCCTGCTGCGGATGTGGACTGAAAACGAACGGGAAATTGAGTCTTTAATTTATGACGCAGTAAGATTAGGGGCGGATTTCGATCAGGGTGCCGTCCCTGACCAGGCTCCAGACCTCGCGCATGTCGTCGTTGCGCATGGCGATGCAGCCTTCGGTCCAGTCGAGTCCGTGAAAGTACCACTCGGGATAGTTCTCATCCAGTGGTGTGCCATGGAGCATGATCATGCTGCCGGGCGGCACGCCCTCGGCGCGGGCGCGGGCCTGGTCGCGGATGTTGGGGTAGGAAATGTGCATGGACAGGTTGAACTTGTCACTGGTCTTGCGCCAGTCGATCCAGTAGAGGCCTTCCGGGGTGCGCTGGTCGCCTTCGCGCAGCTTGGGTCCTCTGGGCTGTTTGCCCAGGGAAACCTTGTAGGACTTGAGGGGCTGTCCCTTGCTGAGCAGCAACAGCTTGCGTTCGGATTTCACCACCAGCACCTTGTCGACGATCCGTTCGTCGCCGGGTAGGAGGACACTGGCCTGCGAGAGGCCGGCAAGAGACAGGCAAAGGGATGCAAGCAACCAGCGTATCGAAAGTTCCATATCAGCGGTCAGGGTTGTTCCAGGGGATTCGTTGGTGGATTGCGCGTAAGGGCGCGAGCAGCTCGTTGCGCACCGGGTAGAGCTGCCGAACCCGGTCCTTGAAAAAATATTCTAGGGTATGACCTACGGTCGGAAAAGCCAGCTCTGGCCAAGGTATCCTGGCCTCGTGAAACAGTCCTACCTCTAGGCTCTCCTCACTGGCGGCAAAGTTCGCGTCGACCATGCGGGCGCGGAAGAATACATGCACCTGATGGATATGTGGCAGATCGAACAGGGTATACAGTTCGAGTCCCTCCACCTGCGCGCAGGCCTCCTCCTGGGTTTCCCGGGCTGCCGCTTGTTCCATGGTTTCGTCGTTCTCCATGAACCCGCCGGGCAGGGTCCAGAAGCCGCGGCGTGGTTCGATGGCGCGCCGGCACAGCAGGACCCGCCCGTCCCAGAGCGGCAGGCAGCCGGCGACTATCCTGGGGTTCTGGTAATGCACGGTGTGGCAGGCGGGGCAGACGAAGCGCGGACGATGGTCGCCGCTGGGCGTCTGCCACTTCACCGGATTGGCGCATTGGCTGCAGAATTTCATGGGTTTTCTCGGGTGTCGTTGCCGGTCTGTCGCCGCCGACGGCCGCTGGCCGGGCAGGGGTTGGGCGGGCTGCGTGGTTCGTGTCATGATATTTTGATGGAGTAAAGATAGAGAATGACGATGCAGGAAGACCTACTCCGACGTGTGCGCAACTTTTCGCCCCGGCCCCTGAATGCCGGCGGAGGCTTTCCCGAAGCGGCGGTGCTGATGCCGATCACCCGCAGCGGCGAGCCCGAACTAGTGCTGACCCTGCGAGCCAGCGGCTTGTCCACCCATGGTGGCGAAGTGGCCTTTCCCGGCGGTCGCCGCGATCCGGAAGATCCCGATTTGGTCCGCACCGCCCTGCGCGAGGCGGAGGAGGAGATCGGCCTGCCGCCGGGGCTGGTCGAGGTGGTCGGCCCGCTCAGTCCGGTGGTGTCGCGTTACGGCATCCAGGTGACGCCCTACGTGGCGCTGGTGCCCGACTACGTCGAATACCGGCCCAACGACGGCGAGATAGCCGCGGTCTTCTCGGTGCCTCTGGCGTTCTTCTGCGAGGATCCGCGGGAAACCACCCACCGTATCGACCATGAGGGGCGCTGTTACTATGTGCCCTGTTACCGCCATGGGCCGTACAAAATCTGGGGGCTGACGGCGCTGATGGTGGTCGAACTGGTGAATCTGCTGTTCGACGCGGGAATTGAGATTGGGCGGCAGCCGGCGAGCTTCGTCGAGCTGAGCTGAGGATGTCGCGATGAAACACCCTCTGTCGGGCGCTCGGTGTATGGCGACTGCCTGGGATTGCGAGCCGGAAGACCGATGAACGACGAACGGCCCGTCCCTTCGCCCTGTGTGCAGCTGTGCGCTCTGGATGACGACGATGTCTGCTCTGCCTGCCAGCGCACAGCAGACGAAATCAGACGCTGGCGACGATTGGACGATTTCGAACGCCGCCAGATACTGGCATTGTGCGCCGAGCGGGCCCGCGCCAAGGGCCTGCTCTCCTAGGCTGCGCCTGCTCGCGCCCGCTGCTGCGGGCAGGTGCCCCCTCATGTTGAAGGAAATCCCATGTCCCGTATTGGAACTCCGCTATCGCCGAGTGCGATCCGTGTATTGCTGTGTGGCTCAGGCGAATTGGGCAAGGAGGTGGTGATCGAATTGCAGCGCTTCGGCGTGGAAGTGATTGCCGTGGATCGCTATGCCGATGCGCCAGCCATGCAGGTCGCCCACCGCAGCCATATCATCAACATGCTCGATGGCGCCGCTCTGCGCGCGGTGATCGAGCAGGAGCAGCCGCATTACATAGTGCCGGAAATCGAGGCCATCGCCACCGCGATTCTGGTCGAACTGGAGAGCGAGGGGTTCACGGTGATTCCTAGCGCGCGTGCCGCCCATCTGACCATGAACCGCGAGGGCATCCGCCGCCTGGCGGCGGAGGAGCTGGGGCTGCCGACCTCACCCTACCGGTTTGCCGACAGCTTCGAGGAATACTGCGCGGCAGTGGAGGCGCTGGGTTTCCCCTGCGTGGTCAAGCCGATCATGAGCTCCTCGGGCAAGGGGCAGAGTCTGCTGAAAGGGCTGGAGCAGTTGCAGACCGCCTGGGACTATGCCCAGGAGGGTGGGCGTGCCGGCAAGGGGCGGGTGATCGTCGAGGGATTCATCAACTTCGACTACGAAATTACGCTGCTCACCGTGCGCCATGCGGGCGGTACTATCTTCTGCGCGCCCATCGGCCATCGTCAGGAGAGGGGCGACTATCAGGAGTCCTGGCAGCCGCAGGCGATGAGTCCCAAGGCGCAGGCCGAATCCGAGCGCATCGCCCGAACGGTCACCGAGGCGTTGGGTGGGCGTGGGTTGTTCGGCGTCGAGCTGTTCGTCAAGGGCGACCAAGTCTGGTTCAGCGAGGTTTCGCCGCGTCCCCACGATACCGGCCTGGTGACGCTGATTTCCCAGGATCTCTCCGAGTTCGCCCTGCACGCGAGGGCCATTCTCGGTCTGCCGATTCCGGCGATCCGTCAGTTCGGTCCGGCCGCTTCGGCGGTAATCCTGGTCGAGGGGCAATCCCGTGAGGTGAGCTTCGCCAATCTGGGCGGGGCGCTTTCCGAGCCGGACACCGCTCTGAGACTGTTCGGCAAGCCGGAGGTGGTGGGGCAGCGGCGGATGGGCGTGGCCCTGGCACGGGACGACTCGGTGGAGACTGCACGGCAGAAGGCGACGCGCGCCGCACTGGCGGTCGAGGTGCAACTGTAACGGCTCCGACCGGCTCCGTGGGCTGGCCATTCATTCGGCCGTCGGTGCCGGTGGGCTCTGCACCTCGGCCTCCCAGGCGCGCACGCTCTTCACCCGGTTCTCCATCGTCTCGAGGATCTCCAGGCGATAGGGGCCGATGGTCAGGCAGACCCCGCGGTCGGGAATGCTTTGCAGGACCTCGGTGATCAGCCCGTTGAGGGTTCGCGGGCCGTCGCTCGGCAGCTGCCAGCCGAGCACCTTGTTCACTTCGCGTATGTGGGCGGTGCCGTCGATGATCTGGGTGCCGTCCTCCTGCGGCTGGATGTCCGGGCCGAGCAGGCTGTCGCGATTGGTGAACTCGCCGACGATCTCTTCCAGGATGTCCTCGAGGGTGACGATGCCCTGCACGTCGCCGTATTCGTCGACCACTATGGCGATGCGCCGCTTCTGCTGCTGGAAATGGATCAGTTGGGTGGCCAGCGGCGTGTTTTCGGGAACGAAGTAGGGTTCCTGGCAGGCTGCGCGCAGATTTTCCCGGGTCAGCTGGCCCCGGGTCAGCAGGCGGGCGATATGGCGCATGTGCACCACGCCCTCGATCTGGTTGATGTCTCCGCGGAACACCGGCAGGCGTGTGTGCGAGGTGCTGCGCAACTGGTCGACGATGGCCTCCATCGTCTCGTCCAGGTCGATGCCGATGACCTCGTTGCGCGGGATCATGATGTCGTTGACGCTGACCTTCTCCAGGTCGAGGATGCCGAGCAACATGCCCTGCCGGTTCAGCGGCAGCGCTTCGCCGGACTCGTGGACCACGCTGCGCAGCTCCTCGCTGGTCAGGCTCTCGCTGCCCTGGCTGTGTGGGGTGATGCCGACCAGTCGGAGCAGGCCGTTGCTGATCCAGCCGAGCAGGACCACCAGCGGGTAGAGGATCTTCTGCAGCTGTGCCAGCGGCACGCTGAAGGGGTAGGCCACCATTTCCGGGCGTATGGCGGCCAGGGTCTTGGGGGTGATCTCGCCGAAGATCAACAGGGCAAGGGTCAGGCCGAGGGTGGCGATGGCGATGCCGGCCTCGCCCCACAGTCGCGTGGCCAGTACGGTGGCGATGGCGGAGGCGAGGATGTTGACGAAGTTGTTGCCGATCAGGATGGTGCCGAGCAGGCGGTCGGGACGCTCGAGCAGCGCGTTGGCGCGCTGGGCGCCGCGATGCCCCTCCCTGGCGCGGTGACGCAGGCGATAGCGGTTTAGGCTGAGCAGGCTTGTCTCGGAGCTGGAGAAGAAGGCCGAGCACAGCAGCAGGAAGATCAGCAGGCTAATCAGGTAACTGGGATGCAGGTCTTCCATGGGCGGTTTATGGTGCGTTCAGGATGGGCGGAGCATGCGTTTCCGCGGCCTTGCCCGATGAAGGGAGCTGTCCGTCCATTGCCGAGCGAACTTCCGAGTGGGCGCTAGACATGGATGATGAATTCGCGGACCAGCTTGCTGCCGAAGTAGGCGAGCATGAGCAGGCAGAAGCCGCTCAGGGTCCAGCGGATGGCCGTGTGCCCGCGCCAGCCGAGCCGGTGGCGGCCGATCAGCAGGGTGGCGAAGACCAGCCAGGCCAGGCAGGCGAGCAGGGTCTTGTGCACCAGATGCTGGGCGAACAGGTCGTCGAGGAACAGCCAGCCGGAGATCAGCGACAGCGAGAGCAGCCCCCAGCCGGCCCAGAGAAAGCTGAACAGCAGGCTCTCCATGGTCTGCAGCGGCGGGAAGTTGCGGGTCAGGCCCGAGGGGTGCTTGTGTTTCAACTGGTAATCCTGCAGCAGCAGCAGCAGGGACTGGAACATGGCGATGGTGAGCATGCCGTAGGCGAGGATCGACAGCAGGATATGGGCGAGAATCCCGGGTTCCTCGTCGATTCCCTGCAGGGTGCCGACCGGCATGAACTGGGCCAGTAGGACGGTGAGCGCGCTCAGCGGCAGCAGCAGCAGCAGCAGGTTCTCCACCGGCATGTAGCAGCTGGCGAGCAGGGTCAGGGCGATCACTGCAGCGGCGATCAGGCTGGAGGCGTTGAAGAAGTGCAGGGTCAGGCCGCTCGGTCCCAGCAGTTGCGGGACCAGGCTGAAGCCGTGGGCGATCAGGGCCAGGATACCCAGCAGGAGCAGCAGGCGCTTGTCCGGCAGGCTGCGTTTGGCCAGGCGCATGCCCTGGTAGAGCGTGGCGGAGGCGTATAGACCGGCGGCGGCGAGGCTGGGCAGCAGTGGGTGCATGAGTCCGTGTCTGGCGGGTCCTAAAGCCCGGAGTGTGGCATACAACGAGCTTCTCACGAAAGACCGCCAGCGGTGTCGGCCCCAGGCACCTTCGTTTATAATTGCCGGCCCGCTGCAAGCCCACCCTGGGCTCTTCAGAGCCTGAAAGGAACGCGCATGTTCGAAAACCTTACCGATCGCCTTTCCCAGACCCTTCGCCATGTCACCGGCAAGGCCAAACTGACCGAGGACAACATCAAGGACACCCTGCGCGAGGTGCGCATGGCCCTGCTCGAGGCCGATGTCGCGCTGCCGGTGGTCAAGGAGTTCGTCAATCGGATCAAGGAGCGTGCCGTCGGCACCGAGGTTTCGAAAAGCCTGACCCCGGGGCAGGCCTTCGTGAAGATCGTCCGTGCCGAGCTGGAAGAGCTGATGGGGGCGGCCAACGAGGATCTGGCACTGAATGCGGCGCCGCCAGCGGTGGTGCTGATGGCCGGCCTGCAGGGGGCGGGCAAGACCACTACCGTGGGCAAGCTGGCGCGTTTCCTCAAGGAGCGCCGGAAGAAGTCGGTCCTGGTGGTCTCCGCCGACATATACCGTCCGGCGGCGATCAAGCAGCTGGAAACCCTGGCCGGGGAGGTCGGCGTCACCTTCTTTCCATCCGATGCCAGCCAGAGGCCTGTGGATATCGCCCAGGCGGCGATCCGCGAGGCCCGGCTCAAGTTCATCGATGTGGTGCTGCTGGATACCGCCGGCCGCCTGCACATCGACGCCGAAATGATGGAGGAAATCAAGCTTCTGCATGCCGCCGTCAAGCCGGTCGAGACCCTGTTCGTGGTCGACGCCATGACCGGCCAGGATGCGGCCAACACTGCCAAGGCCTTCGGCGACGCCCTGCCGCTGACCGGCGTTGTGCTGACCAAGGTGGATGGCGATGCCCGCGGCGGCGCGGCCCTGTCGGTCCGCTACATCACCGGCAAGCCGATCAAGTTCATCGGCATGGGTGAGAAGAGCGAGGCGCTGGAGCCCTTCCATCCGGATCGCATGGCTTCGCGCATTCTCGGCATGGGCGACGTGCTCAGTCTGATCGAGGAGGCCGAACACAAGCTTGATCGCGAGAAGGCCGAAAAGCTCACCAGCAAGCTGAAGAAGGGCAAGGGCTTCGATCTGGAGGACTTCCGCGATCAGTTGCAGCAGATGAAGAACATGGGCGGGCTGGGCGGGCTGATGGACAAGCTGCCGGCCATTGGCGGTATCAACCTCGCGCAGATGGGCAGCGCCCAGGGCGTGGCGGAGAAGCAACTGATGCAGATGGAGGCGATCATCAACTCCATGACCCCGGCCGAGCGCCGTGATCCGGACATAATCAGCGGCTCGCGCAAGCGCCGTATCGCCCTCGGCTCCGGCACCCAGGTGCAGGATGTCGGACGGCTGATCAAGCAGCACAAGCAGATGCAGAAGATGATGAAAAAGTTCACCGCCAAAGGTGGCATGGCCAAGATGATGCGCGGCATGAGCGGCATGTTCCCGGGGGGGCGGGCACCGAAGATCTAGTGGCCGCTTTGGCCGCTTCGATCGGCCCGTCAGCGGCGTTGACCATTAGGTGGCTCGGGGTGGCGTTCGTCGAGCGGCAGGTGAAAAGCCGTTTGCAAAGCGCCGCATAACCTTTAGAATACGCGGCCTTTCGGGCCATGAGCCCAATGTGCAATCTGGTTTTGCAGCACCGACTACAGGAACGATGTTCACATGGTAACCATCCGTCTTGCCCGTGGCGGCTCCAAGAAGCGCCCCTTCTACCACCTGACCGTGACCAACAGCCGCAACGCCCGTGACGGTCGTTTCGTCGAGCGTATCGGCTTCTTCAACCCCGTCGCCTCGGGTGCCGAAATGAAACTGTCCGTGAATCAGGAGCGCGCCGCCTACTGGCTGAGCCAGGGTGCCCAGCCGTCCGAGCGCGTTGCCCAACTGCTCAAGGAAGCCGCCAAGGCGACTGCCTGAGTCTGATATGGACACTACGCCTGCATCCGCCGAGCTGATCGTTCTCGGCAAGATCACTTCGGTGCATGGCGTTCGCGGAGAAGTGAAGGTCTATTCCTTCACCGATCCGATCGACAACCTGCTCGACTATCATCGCTGGACGCTCAAGTGCGGCGAAGAGCTGCGGCAGGTGGAGCTGGTCCGGGGACGTCTGCAGGGCAGGGTCTTGGTGGCCAAGCTGAAGGGAGTCGATGATCGCGACGAGGCGCGTGCCTTGGCGGACTTCGAAATCTGCATCCCCATCGCTCAACTGCCTCGGCTGGACGATGGCGAGTACTACTGGCATCAGCTGGAAGGCTTGCGGGTAATCGATCAGGCGGACCAGTTGCTCGGCAGGGTCGAGCATCTGCTGGAGACCGGTGCCAACGACGTGCTGGTGGTCCGGCCCTGTACCGGCAGTCTGGATGATCGCGAGCGCCTGTTGCCCTACACGGAGCAGTGCGTGCTGCAAGTGGATCTGGCCGCTGGCGAGATACGGGTGGACTGGGATGCGGATTTCTGACCATGCAAGTCGAAGTCATCAGCATCTTTCCGGAGATGTTCGCTGCCATCCGTGATTATGGCATTACCAGTCGGGCGGTTAAGCAGGGCCGGCTTGGGCTCAATTGCTGGAATCCGCGCAGTTTCACCGAGGATCGCCACCAGACGGTGGATGATCGTCCGTTCGGCGGCGGGCCCGGCATGGTGATGAAGGTCCAGCCTCTGGAGCGGGCCCTGGCAGCCGCCAGGCAGGCCGCCGGAGTGCGGGCGAGGGTGATCTACCTGTCGCCCCAGGGGCGTCCGCTGAGGCAGCAGGCGGTGCGCGAGCTGGCTCGCGAGGAAGCGCTGATCCTCATCGCCGGCCGCTACGAGGGCATCGACGAGCGCTTCATCGAGGCTCATGTCGATGAGGAATGGTCGATTGGGGACTACGTGCTTTCCGGTGGAGAACTGCCGGCGATGGTGCTGATCGACGCGGTGACGCGTTTGTTGCCCGGTGCGCTCGGGCATGCGGACTCCGCCGAGGAGGACTCGTTCAGCGACGGCCTGCTCGACTGCCCGCACTACACCCGACCGGAGGTGTACGAGGGCAAAGGTGTTCCTGAGGTGCTGCTCAGCGGCAATCATGAGCATATCCGGCGCTGGCGCTTGCAGCAGTCCCTTGGGCGGACCTGGGAGCGCCGCGCTGATCTTCTGGATGGCCGCTCGCTTTCTGGAGAAGAGCAAGAGCTGTTGGCGGAATACCTTCGCCAACGGGACGATAGTTGACGTATCGATGGCAGGCCAGGGGTCTGTCTTAGGAGCACTCAGATGACCAACAAGATTATTCAGCAGCTCGAAGCCGAGCAGATGAACAAAGAGATTCCGGCATTCGCCCCGGGCGACACCGTGATCGTGCAGGTTAAGGTGAAGGAAGGCGAGCGCCAGCGTCTGCAGGCTTTCGAGGGTGTGGTCATCGGCAAGCGCAACCGCGGCCTGAACAGCGCCTTCACCGTGCGCAAGATCTCCAGCGGCGTGGGCGTTGAGCGTACCTTCCAGACCTACAGCCCGCTGGTCGAAAGCATCTCCGTCAAACGCCGCGGTGACGTGCGCAAGGCCAAGCTGTATTATCTGCGCGATCTGTCCGGCAAGGCGGCTCGTATCAAGGAAAAACTCTCCTGATCAGCGCTTTTCCCCCGAAAAAGCAGCCGAAAGGCTGCTTTTTCGTTTGCACGCCGCCGACAGACACATTAGTCCTGCCTTGCAGCGCACAACAATAATATCCTGCCAGTGGCAGCCACCTATTTTTTCATCAGGAAGTAGTGGCATGACCCCTAGAGAGCAAGAAATCCAGCGTCGGATCGAATTGTCCGAAACCCGCATCACCAAAGCGGTCTTTCCGTTTACCACCAACCACCACAATACCCTGTTCGGCGGCACCGCACTGGGCTGGATGGACGAAATCTCGTTCATCACCGCGACGCGCTTCTGCCGGTTGCCGACCGTCACGGTTTCCTCGGACCGGGTCGATTTCAAGCATCCGATTCCGGGCGGTTCGATCGTTGAGCTGGTCGGCCGGGTGATGAAAGTCGGTAACACCAGTTGTAAGGTCGAGGTGGAAGTTTTCGTCGAGGGAATGTACTGCGGTACCCGCGAGAAGGCGATCACCGGCGTCTTCAGCTTCGTTGCCGTCGACGAGGAAAAGCGGCCGCGGGCGATACTGCCCGATTTCCCCGTGGAAAGGGGCGAGGCGGCCTGAGCGGGCTGCCGCCGCCAGCGGGCCGTCAGGCCCCTGGTGGCTCTTCTTCGTCCATGTTGGCAAGGATCAGCATGCCCGCCGTCGAACATCCGCAAATCGAGTGTTTCCTCGAAGCCCTCTGGCTGGAGAAGGGCCTTTCGGCGCATACCCGTGCGGCCTATCGCAGCGATCTCGAGCTTTTCAACGGCTGGCTGCACGAGCGCAGTCTGGAGCTGGCCGGAGTGGGTCGCGAACTGATCCTCGATCACCTGGCCTGGCGTGTCGATGCCGGCTACAAGGCCCGCTCCACGGCGCGCTTTCTCTCTGGCCTGCGCGGTTTCTTCCGCTATTTGCTGCGCGAGGGCGTGATCGCCAGCGATCCGACCTTGCAGGTGGATCTTCCGCAACTGGGCCGTCCCCTGCCTAAATCCCTCTCCGAAGCCGATGTCGAGGCGCTGCTGGCGGCGCCGGAAAGCGGCGATCCGCTCGGACTGCGCGATCGGGCCATGCTTGAGGTTCTCTATGCCTGCGGCCTGCGCGTCAGCGAGCTGGTCGGCCTGCGCCTGGAGCAGTTGAACCTGCGCCAGGGGGTAGTGCGCGTGCTCGGCAAGGGCAGCAAGGAGCGCCTGGTGCCGCTGGGCGAGGAGGCCATCGTCTGGCTCGAGCGGCATCTCTCCGAGGCCCGGCCGCTGCTGCTGGGAGACAGGCCGAGCGACGTGCTCTTTCCCAGCCTGCGTGGCGAGCAGATGACCCGACAAACCTTCTGGCACCGCATCAAGCATCACGCCCGGGTGGCGGGGATCGGCAAGAGTCTGTCGCCACACACCCTGCGGCATGCCTTCGCCACCCACTTGCTCAACCATGGCGCCGACCTGCGCGTGGTGCAGATGCTCCTCGGCCACAGTAACCTGTCGACCACCCAGATCTATACCCATATCGCCCGGGCGCGCCTGCAGGATCTGCATGCGCGGCATCATCCGCGCGGCTGACGGGCCGTTCGGCGTGCCCCGCCTATGATAGGCTCTGCCCATATGTACCGTCCCTCTGGAGTATCCATGCGTGTTTCCTCCCTTTTCGCTGCTGCGGCGCTCGGCCTGGCAAGCACCCTGGCCCTGGCTGCCGATCCCGAGCAGGCGATTCGCAAGGCCCTGCAGCAGATGCAGTCGGGACTGCCGATCGAGTCCATCGCTGAAAGTCCGCTGGCGGGGCTCTACCAGGTCCAGCTGAAGGGTGGGCGGATGCTCTATGCCAGTGCCGACGGCCAATTCGTCATGCAGGGCTATCTGTATCAGCTCAAGGACGGCAAGCCGCTCAACCTCACCGAGCGGGCGGAAAGCCAGGCCGTGGCGAAGACGATCAATGGCTTACCGGCCAGCGAGATGGTGGTCTTTGCAGCCAAGGAGCCGAAGACCCATATCACCGTCTTCACCGATACCGACTGCGGCTACTGCCAGAAGCTGCACAGCGAGGTGCCCGAGCTGAACCGGCTCGGCGTCGAGGTGCGCTACGTGGCCTTCCCACGCCAGGGCATCAGTTCCCAGGGTTATGGGGATCTGGTCAGCGTTTGGTGCGCCAAGGACCGCCAGACGGCGATGAACAAGGCCAAGGCGCGCGAGAGGGTGCCGGCGGCCACCTGCGACAACCCGGTGGCCAGGCAGTTCGAGCTGGGCCAGATGATCGGCGTGCAGGGTACCCCCGCTGTGG
This sequence comes from Azotobacter armeniacus, assembly GCF_054779355.1. NCBI lineage: Bacteria > Pseudomonadati > Pseudomonadota > Gammaproteobacteria > Pseudomonadales > Pseudomonadaceae > Azotobacter > Azotobacter armeniacus. The sequence goes on along the minus strand of NZ_BAAGYK010000035.1, from coordinate 3,278 downwards.
TGCTGGCCAACGGGCAGATGATCCCCGGCTACCAGCCGGCGTCGCAGCTGGCCAAGCAGGCACTGGCCGCCCAGGCGACCAACTGACCGGGCAGCCGCCAGCGATCTGCGGGCGTCGCGCCAATTGACTAAAGTCCGAGTGCTTCGTAATGTGCGGCTCTTTTCTCTGCGGCCGGGGCATGCCCGGCCGTTCTCTGCGGTGAAGATGGGGAGTTTCAGCGTGAAACCGGTCAAAGTAGGCCTCTGTGGACTGGGTACCGTCGGTGGCGGCACCTTCAATGTGCTCAAACGCAACGCCGAGGAAATCGCTCGCCGCGCCGGGCGTGAAATCGAGGTCGCCCTGATCGCCATGCGCAGCTCCAACCCGAAATGCGATATCGCCGGCATCCCCATCGCCGCCGACGTTTTCGAATTGGTCGACAATCCGGAGATCGAAGTCATCGTCGAGTTGATCGGTGGCTGCACTCTTGCCCGCGAGCTGGTGCTCAAGGCCATTGACAACGGCAAGCACGTAGTCACCGCGAACAAGGCGCTGATCGCCGTGCATGGCGACGAGATCTTTGCCAAGGCCCGCGAGAAGGGCGTGATCGTCGCCTTCGAGGCGGCGGTGGCCGGCGGCATCCCAGTGATCAAGGCGATCCGCGAGGGGCTGGCCGGCAACCGCATCAACTGGGTGGCCGGCATCATCAACGGCACCGGCAACTTCATCCTCAGCGAAATGCGCGAGAAGGGCCGTGCCTTCGCCGATGTCCTCAAGGAGGCCCAAGCGCTAGGCTATGCCGAGGCTGACCCGACCTTCGACGTGGAAGGCATCGATGCCGCCCACAAGCTGACCATCCTCGCTTCCATCGCCTTCGGCATTCCGCTGCAGTTCGACAAGGCCTATACCGAAGGCATCTCCAGGCTGACCAGCGCTGACGTCAACTATGCTGAGGCGCTGGGCTACCGCATCAAGCATCTGGGCATCGCGCGGCGTACCGCCGAGGGCTTCGAGCTGCGCGTGCATCCGGCGCTGATTCCTGCCGACCGGCTGATCGCCAACGTCAATGGCGTAATGAACGCGGTGATGGTCAATGGCGATGCGGTGGGTTCGACCCTGTTCTGCGGTGCCGGCGCCGGCATGGAGCCGACCGCCTCGGCGGTGGTGGCCGACCTGGTGGACGTGGTCCGTGCCATGACCTCCGATCCGGAGAACCGCGTGCCGCACCTGGCCTTCCAGCCCGACGCGCTGTCCGCCCATCCGATCCTGGCGATCAGCCAGTGCGAGAGCGCCTACTACCTGCGCATCCAGGCCCAGGACCATCCGGGAGTGCTGGCCCAGGTGGCGAGTATCCTTTCCGAGCGCGGCATCAACATCGAATCCATCATGCAGAAGGAAGCCGAGGAGCAGGACGGTCTGGTGCCAATGATTCTGGTCACCCACAGGGTTCGGGAGCGCTGCATCGACGAGGCCATTGCCGCCATGGAGGCTCTCGAGGGCGTGGCCAGCAAGGTCGTCCGCATCCGCGTCGAACAGCTCAACTAATCCGCTACAAGCCGCCTGCCGCCTGCCGCCAGTGTCCGAGTCGCTGCGGCCCGGGGCCTGCGGCCCGAACCGAAGGTTTGCACACATGCGCTACATCAGCACCCGCGGCCAGGCGCCGGCCCTGAATTTCGAAGACGTGCTGCTGGCGGGCCTCGCTAGCGACGGCGGCCTCTACGTACCGGAGAACCTGCCGCGCTTTACCGTGGAAGAAATCGCCTCCTGGGCCGGTCTCCCCTATCACGAGCTGGCCTTCCGTGTGATGCGTCCGTTCGTCGCCGGCAGCATCGCCGATGCCGACTTCAAGAAGATCCTCGAAGAAACCTACGGCGTGTTCGCCCACAAGGCGGTGGCGCCGCTGACCCAGCTGGACGCCAACGAGTGGGTACTCGAGCTGTTCCAGGGCCCGACCCTGGCGTTCAAGGACTTCGCCCTGCAACTGCTCGGCCGCCTGCTCGACCACGTGCTGGCCAAGCGCAACGAGCGCGTGGTGATCATGGGCGCCACCTCCGGCGATACCGGCTCGGCCGCCATCGAAGGCTGCAAGGCCTGCGACAACGTCGACATCTTCATCATGCACCCGCACAACCGGGTGTCCGAGGTGCAGCGGCGGCAGATGACCACCATCCTCGGCGACAACATCCATAACATCGCCATTGAAGGCAACTTCGACGATTGCCAGGAGATGGTCAAGGCCAGCTTCGCCGACCAGGGCTTCCTCAAGGGTACCCGTCTGGTCGCGGTCAACTCGATCAACTGGGCGCGGATCATGGCCCAGATTGTCTACTACTTCCACGCCGCCTTGCAGCTCGGCGCGCCACACCGCTCGGTGGCCTTCTCGGTGCCGACCGGCAACTTCGGCGACATCTTCGCCGGCTACCTGGCGCGCAACATGGGCCTGCCGGTCAACCAGTTGATCGTCGCTACCAACCGCAACGATATCCTGCACCGTTTCATGTCCGGCAACCGCTACGACAAGGACACCCTGCATTCGTCGCTGTCACCGTCGATGGATATCATGGTTTCCTCCAATTTCGAGCGCCTGCTGTTCGACCTGCACGGCCGCAATGGTCCCGTCGTCGCCGCGCTGATGGACAGCTTCAAGGCCACTGGCAAGTTGACGGTGGAGGATGATCGTTGGACCGAGGCACGTCGCCTGTTCGACTCGCTGGCGGTGCACGACGAGGGTACCTGCTCGACTATCGCCGAGGTGCATGGCGAGACCGGCTACCTGCTCGATCCTCACACCGCGATCGGCGTCAAGGCCGCCCGCGAATGTCGCCGTAGTCTGGCCCTGCCGATGGTGATCCTCGGTACCGCGCATCCGGTCAAGTTTCCGGAGGCGGTGGAAAAGGCCGGCATCGACCAGGCCCCGCAACTACCGGTGCACCTGACCGACCTGTTCCAGCGCGAGGAACGTTGCACCGTGCTGCCGAACGATCTGAAGGCAGTGCAGGATTTCATCAGTCAGCACGGCAACCGCGGCAAGCCGCTGTGAGACGCGCCGCTGCGCGCTAAATCGCGCTGACGCCCGGGCCACGAAGCCGCTTCCCGACAGGGGAGGCGGCTTTTTTCTTTCATGCACCTTCCGCAGCCTGCCTGCGCATCGCTAGAGCGGTTTCACCCTGACCGGCCATAACCGCAATGACGGATATACTAATCTTTTAAAAAGTAATGTCATGCTGCTGTATATCGGCAGTCCGGGTGGCGGAAAAACGATCTCACCAGCTCCGGCAACTTCTGGATTCTGCGCAGCG